>CAMPCT010000080.1 GCA_946647055.1 uncultured Atopobium sp.
GCCATGAACGAGGCCTTCATGCACGTCGACCCGGTGCCGGGGTCGCTGCTCTCGTCCCTCGAGTCGCCCCTGGGCACCGTCGCCGCCGTCACGCTTGGTGGCGAGGTGCTGTCGGGCAGGCTGGTCTCGGGCTTTGCCCTCATCGCCTGCGCCGTCGTGGTGAGCGAGGCGGGGGACCTCCTGCTCACATGGGCGCGGCGTCTTCTGGGGAAGGGGACGGCATGAGCCGCGTGCTGGTGGCCATGAGCGGCGGGGTCGACTCCAGTGTCGCCGCCAAGCTGCTGATCGACGCGGGCCACGACGTGGTGGGGGCGACCATGCGCCTCGTGACCAACGAGGTGGTCGGCGCCGCGGGGTCAAACACCTGCTGCAGCCTCGAGGACGTTGCCGACGCCCGTGCCGTGTGCGACATGCTGGGGATTCCCCATCACACCTTCGACCTCGACGACGACTTCACCGAGCAGGTGATCGAGCGCTGGGTCGCCGCCTATGAGGCGGGCCTCACGCCCAACCCCTGCATCTGGTGCAACCGATACATGAAGTTCGAGCTGCTCTGGGACCTGGCGCAGAAGCTGGGTTGTGACAAGCTCGCCACGGGCCACTACGCACGCGTGCTGCGCGACCCGTCGGGCGGGCCGGCGCGTCTCGCCAAGGCGCGCTTCCTCGAGAAGGACCAGAGCTACGTGCTCTGGCCCGTGCGGCAGGAGGTCCTGCGCAACCTCATCCTGCCCCTGGGCGAGTTCACCTCCAAGGACGAGGTCCGCTCGATTGCCGAGGCCTCCGGCTTTGTGACCGCACGCAAGCACGACAGCCAGGACATCTGCTTTGTGCCCGACGGCGACTGGCCCGCCTACCTCGACCGTTGGCGCGGGCATCCCGAGAAGCCCGGCCATATCGTCGATGCGGAGGGAAACGTCGTGGGCTGGCACCGGGGCATGGCGCGCTACACCATCGGCCAGCGCAAGGGTCTGGGCGTGTCTGCGGGGCGTCGCATCTACGTGGTCGCCAAGGATGCCGCGACCAACACCGTGCGCGTTGGCGGCAACGACGAGCTCCTCTCGACGAGCTTCCGTGTGGGTGAAGCCATCTGGCCCGCGGGGGAGGTGCTGAAGGCGCCGGTGCGCGGCGAGGTCGTGTGCTGCTACCACGGATTCCCGCATTCCTGCACGGTCGTCCCCACGGGAACAGACGCTTTTACTGTCACTTGTGATAAATCCGTGCGTGCCGTCGCCCCCGGACAGTCCGCAGTGGTCTACGATGGGGATGTCGTCATCTGTGGGGGCGTCATACTGCCATAGCAGAGGGGAGTGCTGTCACATGTATGGGCTCAAGACCGAGGTCGCCTTCGACTCCGCGCACTTCCTGGCCGACTACTACGGTAAGTGCGAGAACCTCCATGGCCACAGGTGGCGCGTGACCGTCTACCTCGAGCAGGCGGAGCTCCAGACCGAGGGCACCATGCGTGACATGGTGCTCGACTTTGGCGTCTTCAAGCAGGAGTGCCGCGACCTCGCCAAGTCGCTCGACCACACCTTCCTGGTCGAGGAGGGCACCCTCAAGCCCACCACCATCGCGGCTCTCGAGGATGAGGGGTTCAAGCTCACCATCCTGCCGTTCCGCACCACCGCCGAGAACCTCGCCCGCTACTTTGCCACGCAGCTCATCGGGCGTGGCCTGCCTGTGGGGCAGGTCGACGTGTACGAGACCCCCAACAACTGCGCCATCTACCGCGTGGACAGGGGGGCGTGACCTTGGCCGAGAAGACCCGCACGCTGCATGGGGTTAACCTTGCCGGATGGCTCATCCTCGAGCCATGGGTGACGCCTGCGGTCTTTGCCTCCACGGCGTCGCTCGACGAGGAGACCCTGGCCAACCGCCTGGGGCGCGACGAATACGCGCGCGTGGTGCGCGAGCATCGCGACTCGTTCATCACCGAGCACGACTTCCTCAGGATCTCGTCCCGTGGCTACGACGCCGTGCGCCTTCCCGTCCCATGGCACGTCTTTGGCAGGAGCGGCCCCTTCCCGGGCGCCCACGAGGCCAGCATCGACTACGTCGACGCGGCGTTCAACTGGGCTGATGCCGCAGGCCTCAAGATTCTGCTCGACCTGGCGCTCGTACCCGGCGCCACGCTCAGCAACGATGGCCTGAGCATGTCCTTCGACCTCACGCCCGCTCGTCGGGAGGCCATCCTCGACGTTGCCGCCGCCCTTGCCGAGCGCTACGCGCAACGCTCTGCCTTCCTGGGCATCGAGCCCTTGGACGAGACGGTCTCCCAGCGTCGCCGCGGGCTCATCGTGACCGAGGGCATCCCCCTCTCGTACCTGCGCAACCTCTATCGCGATGCCTATGCCGCCATCCGTCGCGTCGCGGGCACCGGCCCGGTCGTGGTGTTCTCGGACGCCGGCCAGCCGGGTGCCTGGCGCCGCTTTATGGCGCACGATCGCTACGAGAACGTCTGGCTGGACACGCATCCCTACCGTCACACCGACAAGGTCGACGCCGCCGGCCCTGCCGGCGCGCGCCTGCTTGCCACCCGCAGCGCCGACGAGCTCGCGAAGGCCCGCACCAGTGGCCTGCCCGTCATGGTGGGGGAGTGGTCGGCGGCGCTTCCGCTGGCAGACCCCATGATGACGGCCGAGGGGCGCATCGCCCTCGAGCGCATCTACGTGTCGCGTCAGCTTGCTGCCTACGACGGCTGCCCGGCGTGGTTCTTCCAGACCTGGAAGACGGCCGCCCGCCTCTCCGCCTGGGACGCTCGCATCACGCTCTCTTCCTTCGAGCGGGACATGCTCGACTGATGGGTGGGACGACGGCCGGAGCGCCCGGCATCCTCAGCATGGTGGGAACTCCCATCGGCAACCTCGACGACGCCTCGCCGCGCGTGCTCGCCACGCTGCGCGGCGCCTCGGTCATCTGCTGCGAGGACACGCGCGTGACCTCCAAGCTCCTCGCGCGCTTTGGGATTCACGTGCCCCTCCTGCGCTGCGACGAGAACGTCATCGCGTCCCGTGTCGACGAGGTCCTGGCCCGTGTTGTGGCGGGGGAGCGTGTCGCCTTCGTGTCCGACGCGGGGATGCCCGGCATCTCCGACCCCGGACAGCGGCTGGTCGACGCTGCCCTCGACGAGGGCCTGCGCGTCGAGGTCATCCCCGGACCCTCGGCGGTGACCTGTGCGCTCGTGGCGTCGGGGCTTGCCTGCGACCACTTCTTCTTCGAGGGATTCCTTCCGCGCAAGACGGGCGAGAAGGTGCGGCGGCTCGAGGAGCTGGCGGCCATTCCCGGTGCGATCGTGTGCTACGAGTCACCCCATCGCGTGGTGGCGACGCTCCAGGCCATTGCACAGGTCATGCCCACCCGTCGCGTCGCCCTCGTCCGCGAGCTCACCAAGCTGCATGAGGAGGCCGTGCGCGATGTGGCCCCTGAGCTGGCTCGCATTGTCGCCGAGCGCGACGAGGTGCGTGGCGAGTGCGTGATCGTGGTCGCCCCGCCCACGGACGACGAGCTCGTGACCCGGTCTGCGTCAGCGCCTGGCCCTGACACGCTCGAGGAGGCCATTGCCGAGGGGCTTGCTGCCGGAGAGCCCAAGAGCGCCCTGGCCAAGCGTCTGGCCAAGGCGTTCAAGGTCGACCGCAACGAGGTCTACGACAGCATCGTGAGACATCGGGGACGGTTCTGAACTGTCCCCAGGTGTCTCTGAGACAGTTCAGAACCGTCCCCGATGTCTCACAGCTCGACGGTCACGCCATTGATGGTGATCGCGTCCACCTCGTCGAGGTCGAGGATGCGATCGAAGAAGATACCCTTCTCCATGTGTGCCACGTCGCCGTCGGGGAAGATGGTACCCCCACCAAGGTCCTCCACGGGAACGATGGTGCCATCGGCCATGACGAGGGAGACGTCGAGGGTGAGCAGGTGGTCGGTCAGCCTCGAGTTTTCCTCGGGCTCCCGTCCGCTCGGGGCTTCGACCCACTCGACATGCTCGTCTGCGGTGTAGGTGAGGTGCACGCCGATGGGCGAGATGGTCAGGCTGTCGATTGTGGCGCTGGTGCCGTCGAGGTCGAAGCCTTGGCCTGCGGGCAGCTCGACGGAGGCATCCTCGTAGGCGAGCGGGAAGGAGAGCTTCCAGGATCCCTCTGCGATGACCTGCGGTTCGTTGGCGTCGTTGATGTACTGGATGCTCGAGAACTCCGCGTGCATGGTGCGCCCGATGAGGGAGAAGCCCTCGTCGTCTCCAACGTCGTAGCTACGCGTCTCCACGAGCTGGATGCTGTTGTCGGTGGGATCCGCATCGTAGAAGTAGGCGCTGCCGGTTGCCCCTCCCGTGAAGAAGGGCGGGAGGCTCACGTCGATGTCGTCCACGGCAAGCATGGGGATGAGCCCGTCGTCAAGGGTCTCGATGCCCTCGAAGGGCGTGCCGTCGTCCTTGGAGATCGAGAAGATGACGGCGACGTTGGTGCGGTCGCCCACGATGGCGTCGGCGCTGATGGTGACGCCATTGGAGCTCTGGGCGACGCCCACGGGACGTCCGACCTGATCGACGATCTCCACCTGGGCATCCGCTGCCCCAAACAGGTGGCCGACGAAGTCCTGGACGCTCACGATGGCGCCGGTGGCGTAGGCGACGCCTCCCAGGCAGAGGGCGATGGCGAGGCCGGCGGCGACGGCCGCAAAGGGCAGGCGGCGCCTGCGGCGGGGATTCTCAAGCTTGATGACGGGGGTCTCCATGGGTGCTTCCTCTCTTGCTGCTTCTGCGAGACGGGCGCTCATGCGCGCCTTGGCGTCATCGCTGAAGCGCAGGGTGTCGATGGTGGTGCGGTACTCGTCCATGATGGGATCGGTGGTGATGTCGCTCATGACTCTCCTCCCAGGGTGTGTCGCAAGGTCTCGCGGGCACGGCTGAGACGCTTGGTGACGGCGGCCTCGGTCGCCCCCACGAGTTGCGCCACCTTCTTGATGGGCAGGCCTTCGTAGTAGTGCAGGTGTATGGCCTCGCGCTGTTCGCGAGGCAGGCGCGATACCGCGTCGGCGACGGTGCCATCGGGCTCTGCGGGGGCCTCGGGCTCGCCTGCTGCCTCGAGCGCGACGGTAGTGCGCCAAGCGGCGCTTCTCAGCAGGTCATGGCAGGCGTTGATGGTGGTGCGGATGATCCAGGCGCGCTCGTGCTCGGGACCCTCGAAGCGTGGGGCCTTCGTGAGCAGGCGAAGGAGCACCGTCTGGCAGATGTCCTCGGCGTCGGCGGTCGATCCCAGCTGGACGTAGGAGAGGCGCAGGATCATGTCCGAGTAGGTGGCAACCAGTTGCTCTGCCCGTGCCTCCACGTCCATGTCCACCTCCTCTCGTCTCGTTCCCATTGTGCGTGATGGCGTCATCTGCAAACAACACGTATGGGCGAGACAAAACCTGACAAGGTTTTCCTGCTCTTCTCAAGATGTTGCCCAAATGCCCAAAAGTGAGTCCTGGGCGAGCCAGTTTTGGGCCCCTTGGCAACCTTTTGTGGTGTAGCTGCGCAAACGCGCAGGTGAGGGGCTGCGAAGCACCACATCGCCCGCTATACTGGTGGGCCGTTGCGCCGATTTCGAGGAAGGGAGGCCACGATGCGCGACCGGCAGACACGCGCCACCGCACAGCTCGTGGCGTCGCTTCTCGTCTTTGGCACGTTGGGGCTCTTTGTCCGCCTCATACCACTCGCACCGACCATGCTCGCGCTCACGCGTGGTCTCATGGGGGCGGCCTTCCTCATGCTGGTCCTGCATGTGCGCGGGAAGCGCCTGCAGCTCCCCGAGGACGAGCGCACGCGGGTGATCCTGCTCGCCTCTGGCGTGGCCGTCACGCTCAACTGGGTCTTCCTGTTCATGGCCTACGAGCAGACCACGCTGGCCTCGGCCGAGCTCGCCTATGAGATGGCACCGGTCTACGTCATGCTCGCCTCGCCCTTTGTGCTGGGGGAGCGCTTCACGCGCACCAAGACAATCTGCCTGTTTGCGGCCGTGCTGGGCATGGTGCTCGTGTCGGGTGTGCTCGAGCCAGGAGCTGCCACGGGAATCACCTTGGAGGGCGTGGGGCTGGGACTCATCTCGGCGGGCTTCTTTGCCACCACGATCGTGCTCAATCAGCTCATGGGTCCGATCGAGCCCTATACCAAGACCATCGTCCAGCTCTTTGTGGCGGGAATCGTGCTCATACCCTATGCGGCTGTGTCGGGCGTGCTCAACTTCGATGGCGTCGGCCTGCGCGAGGCCGTGCTCATAGGCGTCGTCGGCATCGTGCACACGGGCGTCGCCTTTGCGCTGTGGTTCGACGCGCTGGGCTGGCTCTCGGCCAACACGGTCGCCATCCTCGAGTACATCGACCCTGTCGTGGCGCTCTCCATCTCGGTCTTCGTGTTTCACGAGACGCTCACCCCGCTTGGCTGTGTGGGTGCCGCCCTCGTGCTTGGGGCCATGGCCGCGAGCGAGCTCATTGAGGACGAGAAAGTCGAGCCCGTTCCCACCGGCGAGGCGTAAACGGGCTCGATTCGCGTTTGGATTTGTGCGGGGAACCTAACTCAGCTTGCTGTAGGTCTCGTCGTCCACGGGCTCGAGCCACTCGGCAGACCCACCCTCACCCGGGACCTCGATTGCCAGGTGGCTGAACCAGCTGTCGGGCGCGGCGCCATGCCAGTGCTTGACGCCTGCGGGGATGTTCACGCAGTCGCCGGGGAGCAGCTCCCGTGCCTCCTTGCCCCACTCCTGGTAGTAGCCGCGGCCAGCGACGCACACCAGGATTTGGCCACCGCCCTTGTCGGCGTGGTGGATGTGCCAGTTGTTGCGGCAGCCCGGTTCGAAGGTCACATTGAAGATGCCCACCTGGCTGGTGGAGACGGGCGCGAGGTAGCTCTGGCCGATGAAGTACTGGGCATAGGCGTCGTTGGGGGCACCGATGGGGAAGACCATGCTCGCGGCATGCGCGGCCTTGGCGGGGTCGGAGTCCTCGGGCGCCTCGTCTGCCCACACGTCCTTGGCGAGGTTGAAGACCGCCCACGCCTTGGGCCAGCCGGCATAGAAGGCCACGTGCGTCACGACCGCCGCAATCTCTGCGCGCGTCACGCCGTGGGCCTTGGCGTTCTGTAGGTGATAGACAAGAGAGCTGTCGGTGATGCCCGAGGCCATGAGGGCGACGACGGTGATGATGCAGCGGGTCTTGAGGTCGATGTCCTCGTTGTTCCAGTTCTCGCCAAAGAGGACGTCATCGTTGAAGTGGGCGAACTCGGGGGCGAACTCGCCAAGCGCGTTGCGTCCTGCGGTCTGAACGATCTTCTCTGCCATGGTGTCTCCTTTCGAGGGGGTTACTTGCGTGCGTATGCCAGGCACATCCCGACGAAGTCCGCGTAGGCGTCCTCGAACGTGCCGGTGACGGGTGGGAGGCCTGCGCGCAGCATGGCCTCGCGTGTGAGCTCGGGGCAGTTGTAGTGCGCCCAGAGCTTGGGAGCCTGGAAGAGCAGGCGCAGGTAGAGGTCGGATGCGGCATCCTCGCCAATGGCGCACTGGCGGGCGAGCAACTTGCGGATGGGTCCGACCATCCCTGCGAAGTCGCGTTTGAACTCCGTGAGCCGCTCGAGCGTGACGTTGGACTCGATGACCTCGAAGAGGATGTCCTGGTAGCGCAGGAAGGTGGCGTGCTCGTTCGTGACACGTGCCCAGATTCGTGCGAACTCCGCATCATCCATGGGGGCCGAGGCGAGCGCGGTCGTCAGGTCCTCCAGCCAAGCGCGGTTCTCGCGTGCGTGCAGCGCCAGGAAGATCTCCTCCTGCGTGGCGGCGTACTTGTACAGACCAGCGCGCGACCAGCCCAGACGTTCGGCGATGAGGCCCATGGTGATTCCGTGGTAGGGCATATCGCGAAACAGCTCGTCGGCGGCCGCCATGATGGCGTCCATGCGCTCCTGCTTGTGCTCGGGCGAGCGTGCCCGAATGTATTCCGTCATGGCCCCTCCATTTCTTGGCATGAAGTCTAGCAAAGCTCTTGCATTCGTGACACCTTGTCGCTTATTATCCGCATTAGCGACACATTGTCACCTAAAAGGAGGAATCATTATGGCAAATCTCATCGTGTACTACTCGCGCAAGGGCGAGAACTACTGGGCCGGCGACATCAAGGTCATCGAGAAGGGCAACACCGAGCGCGTGGCCGAGTTCGTCCAGCAGGCAGTGGGCGGCGACCTCTTTGAGCTCGAGACCGTTCGCACCTACGACGCCGACTACTACGTCTGCATCGAGGAGGCCAAGGCCGAGCTGCGCGCCAAGGCACGCCCCGAGCTCAAGGCGTGCCCTGAGAGCCTGGATGCCTATGACACCATCTTCCTGGGCTATCCCAACTGGTGGGGGACCTGCCCCATGTGCGTCTTCACCTTCCTCGAGAGCTTTGACCTCGCGGGCAAGCGCATCGTACCCTTCTGCACCAACGAGGGTTCGGGTCTTGGCCACAGTGAGCGCGACATCGCCAAGGCGTGCCCTGGTGCCAAGGTCGAGGCCGGCCTCTCCGTGACCGGCAACCAGGCGGCGCAGTCCCAGAGCCGTGTCGCGGCATGGGCAAAGAAGTACGCATAGGAGGCATGATGAAGAAGGACCTCACGCGCAGGCAGTTTGTGGCGTTGGGTACGCTGGTGCTGGCAGGATGCGCGACGTCCGAGCCCGAGCCGGCTGCCGAGCC
>CAMPCT010000081.1 GCA_946647055.1 uncultured Atopobium sp.
GTCCCTGGACGGGGCCTTCCATGCCACGCCCTCCTGCCTCCAGTCCGCGTAGTTGCCCGAGCCGCAGGCGTTGTACTCGCCCGCCCTCGTGGTGTAGAGGTGCTCGCTCGTCTTGGTGTTGTACATGCGGTAGATGGGTACCGTCGAGGGTGCCGAGTCGACGATCTTGAAGGGGACGCTCACCCTGCCGATGAAGTTACCCCTGCCAATGACCTCGAGCATCGCCTCGCCCACCGCATCGTTGTCGCTGTAGTGCAGGCGATAGTCCTTCCCCTCGACGAGGGTGGTGTTGGCATACGCGAGCTCAATCGCAGGTGTCACCGGGGAGCCGGCGTACGTCACCGGGGCAATCTGCTCGGGGTTCATGTCTGCGGCGGATATCGGTCGCGGCAAGATGACGAAGGCCTTCCTCGTCAGCCCAAACCAGTCGCCCAAAGCCGTCACGGTGACCTTGGCGCCACCGGCATCGACGTTGTCTTGGTAGGTCAGCTCATAGTCGACCCCCTCCTCGAGGGTCTCCTCCCCCACCCTGACAGTCACGTCGGGTCGCTTCTCGGTGCCATCGTAGAAGATCGGCGGCATGGTATGGACCGTCACCACGGCGTTCTCGAGGTTGAGGGGAGAGGCGGCATCCATCACCGTGAAGCCCAACCCACTCAGGTCCGTGGTGGACGAGGCCTGGTACAGGCGCGTGTTGCCCGCATTGTCCCGCAGGGTCACGCTGAGTACCATGACGTCACCAATGACGTTGAGGTCGGAAAGGTAGCTCCGCGTGAGGTCGACCGTCGCGGAAAGCCTGCCATCCCCAGCCGGTTGGAGCGACGTGCTTACAGTCTTGCCACCAGCACCCCTGAGACGGACCGTGCCACTGCTCACGCCCGAGACGTCATCCGAGGCACTCAGCGTGAGCACGACCTTGCCACCCTGCCCCACGCGCTTGGGAGTCGCGGACAGCGATTCCAGGTCAAGCTCGGGAGGAGTGGTGTCCGTCGTGCCATAGACCTCGAAGTCGGCGCCAGAGAGGTCGACATCAGTACCAGCGAACGAGATCTCGTTCCAGTAGATGTCGCGCGTGCTCAGCGTGCTGAGATGCCAGGGGCCAGACGGGTCGGTCGCCCGCACGGTATAGCTGCCGTACCACGTGTCCCCGTCATGATCGCCAAGGACGATCTGGCGTTTGACCCCACCTTCCTCGGGCACAATATCCCCCCAGAGCGACATCACGCCAGGCACATCCGTCGCCGTGACCGAGAAGGTGATCACATCACCCGCGGTGGCGCGCGCGGGCGTCACGGTGAGGGTGGAGAGGTCGACCTCGGGAGGCAGGTGATCGTCGTCAATCACGTACTCGAAGTCGAGCATGCTCAGGTCCTGGGCCTCGGGGTCATCAGGATAGTAGTAGCTGTTCTTCACCGTCGTGACGTTACCGTAGTAGTCCTCGACCTGCAGGATGGGAACACGGTAGATACCGACCTCCTCGGGATAGAGGTACGCCTCTGCCCACTGCAGGCCATGGGACTCGTCATCGGTTCGATACCATGATGTGAGGTCGAGGTCGTCCAAGGTCTCGGACGGCTCCAGCACCTGGAAGCGAACCTCGCTGATGCCGTTCTCGTCTCGCGCGTCAAAGTAGTAGGTGGGGGTGCCGTAGCGGGAGACGCTGGGCTCCACGTAGCTGTTCTCAGCACGGAAGGTGGGAGGCGTCTCGTCAACGATCGTCGGGTAGGACACGGAGAACGCGAGCGCTGGCGCACTCGGGTACGAATCGCCGCCCCAGTACTCCTTGATGTAGGTGCTGAAGATATTGCCCTCGTTGTCGACGAGCGTGATCTGGCGGGGTACCCAATCGCCGGAGATGCGAGCCATGAACGTGCCCATCCACGTGCCATCTCCCGCGTCGGCAAGTTCGACGGCGGTCCTTTCCGCCTGCCTATCGAACTCGACCGTCACGGACTTGAGGCCGTTGGTTGCCGAGACGGGCACGGCGATCGTCACGTTGGTCCCCCGCTCGAGCTCTGCGTCGGAGGGGGTGCGCGTGGCACTCTCGAGATCGTACGTGAAGAGGTCCTCGGCAGACGGCACATCATAGATCTCGAAGTCGCCACCGCCCAGGTTCTCCGAGTAGGTCGATCCGTACGCCTCGTTGCCCATGTCGTCATAGCTGAAGGTGTGATCGACCCGCCATGTGCCGACATTCATGCCGGCCGTCACGACGAAGCTGGCAGAGAAGTGGCCAGGCTCGGTCTCGGTGAGGTGAATGACCTCGTGCGGGTAGTTGTTGTAGTAGACATAGATGCCCGCATCGGGATTCTCGGACATCCCAAAGTCATCGTACGCCTCGGCGGAGATGGTGACGGTGTCGCCCACCGTCGCACGCTTGGGCGTGGCCTGGAGCGACTCGTACGCGACCACCGGAGGGGTGACGTCGCCCTCGTCGGACATCACCCGGAAGCCAAACGCAGAGAGGTCCCGTGCGAAGTATCCGTTGGCGGAGGAGGCGTAGGGCGAGTACCGGCCGCCCTCCTGGCCGATGGCGACATCCGGCCAGGTACCCTTTGGCAGGGAGTAGTACGCAAACAGGCTGATAAGATGCCAGTCGCCTCCAGGCATGCCGGCATAGACGGGAAGTGTGCCCGCATAGGTGCCGTCACCGTCGGGGTCCGTGAGATCCACCGACATGATGATCCCATCGTCAGAAATGGCAAACCCCATGGTAATGACCTTGGCGCCACCCTCGCAGGCGACCGCGACCTCCACCTCGTCACCGACCCTCACCACCGCAGGGCCGATCTCGATGTCGTCGAGCTCGAGTCTGAAGCCAAAGGGCTCGAAGATCGCCGGCGAGGTGTCACCGGCGGCGAGCGCGGTGGCCGGAGCGAGCGCGCATGAGACGAAGAGCATGAGAACCGCAGCAAGCACGCGCCTGACAAGTGATTTCATGGTTTCCCCCTGCACTATGTGATAGGATGCGCCGCCACGGGGCACCCCGCTCGTCCTACTGCTTGTAGCCATAGAAGCCGATGCCCTCGTCGCGCCACCCGTGGTCGTTCACCAGGGCATCGCGCTCGCCGGCGCTGGTGGTGTAGTGGTGCTGGCCACGCTTGAGCCGGCCGTTGTAGACGCGGTAGACCGGGATGTTGCCCGGGTTGGCCTTGTCGGCGCTGTGGAACGCGATTCCCTCGTCGCGCCAGTCACCGCCGGCGAGGAGCTTGTCACGCTCGCCCTTGCTCGTGGTGTAGTGATGGTCGCCGCTCTTCATGTTGTACAGGCGGTAGACCGGCGTGGCACCGTAGTCGTCCTTGCCAGGCGCGATCCATGCCACGCCCTCGGCGTTCCAGTCCACGTAGTTGCCGGTACCGCACATGCCGTATTCCTTGGCGTTGGTGGTGTAGAGGTGCTCCGAGGTCTTGGTGTTGTACATGCGGTAGATGGGCACGGCCGCACCCTTGACGATCGAGAAGTACGCCTTCTTCGAGCCCGTGAAGTTGCCCTTGCCGGTGGCTATCACCTGCGCGTTGAGGGTGACGTAGGTGTTCTCGGCATAGCTCAGCGTGTAGTCGGTGCCCTCCTTGAGCTTCTTGCCATTGAACGTGATGGTGGGCTTGGGCTCTGCGACCCCACCCACCAGGTGCGCCGGCAGCATCTCGTCGATGACGGCGCTGGAGATGTTAGCGGGCACGATCTCGTAGTGGATCGTGGCGGTGCCACCATAGGGACTGGTGTCGGCGTTGGTGCAGCTGACCACGACCGTCTTGATGCCCACGTTCGTGTAGTCGGAGTCCGGCCATGAGATGGTGTAGTCGGTTCCCTGCTTGGGTCCTGACGAGAAGGTCGGGGCAAGCTTCCGCTCGCTTCCAGCGTAGGTCACGTCGGGAGGCTCCGTGAAGTAGCTGGTGATGGGACGACGGCGCTGCCACCTGACGAACGTGGTGGCACCGCTGCCGTCATAGAAGCGGTAGAAGCCGTCGACGTTGCCTGCCGCACCCCTGTAGTCGCGCGAGCTCTGGAACGGGCGTCCGCTCTTGATGGTCACGGTCTGGTTCCACCCGTTGGCTTCCATGGTGAGGGGGCGCTCAGCCGTCGTATAGATGCCGTCAAGCTGCGGCCCCGCGCCAGACCCATCCAGATAGACGCTCTTGCTGGAGCTCACGTGGAGGTGGCCGGCATTCGAGGCGAAGTACAGGCAGGCTCCGCGGGGGTTGTTCGTTGCCGTCGTCCCGCAGGTCACGTTGAGCGAAGCGCTGTCTTGGACGATGACGTTGCCTTCTTCCGACCGCACGCCCCAGACGCCATAGTAATATGTGGTGCTCGCCGAGGAGGCTGTGTGTCTGACGTTGACGTTAACGGTGCAGCTGCCCGCGAAGACGACGTTGCCGCCGGCGTAGATGCCACGGACGCAGTAGTCCCTGTTGCTCTGCGTGCCGTTGATGGTGAGGGTGCCGCTCCCGATGAACTTGATGGAACGCTGCGCGTCACGACCATCGGACTCGTAGTAATTAGTAATCACGCTGAAGGACTTGTCTTCGGACGAAGTGATTGGCGTGGAACGCGTGAGTGTATTGGTTCCCACGAGGCGGATGGTCATGTCATAGGCACCGTTCTTGTTCATATCGATGCTCTCGCCCGTGTAGTTGTTGAGCGTGAGCACGCCACTGCTTTCGTCCCAAGACAGCCCCGTGGGTAGGTCGGAGGTGTTGTAGTAGGTAGTTCCGTTGATCTTGACGTCCGAGAGCTTTGGCTTCTCGCCTGCCAGCGCGCTCGCGGGCAAGGCGAGAAGGACGACGAGGAAGGCCGCCAGGGCGACGGCAACGATGCGGGCGGCTCTTCTCATGGCGACCTCCTGGATGCGGCACAGACATACAGTATGAATATACGGAATGCCAGCACATCATGTGATGCAAGAGCGCACCTTTTTTGGGCGAGCGGCGCCGACAGCCTGACGGCTACCGCAGCATACGGCACCCAAGAGGTCCCGTCGCAGGGAGCTGCCTACTTGCTGATGGCGTGGAAGCCGACTCCTTCGTCGCGCCAGCCGTTGTTGGCCACCAGCGAGTCACGCTCGACGGCGGACTTGGTGTAGTGGTGCTGGCCCCGCTTGAGCCGACCGTTGTAGACGCGGTAGATGGGGACTTCGCCCCCGCTGTAGAAGGCAATGCCCTCGTCACGCCAGTCACCGCTCGCCAGCAGCTTGTTCTTCTCGCCCGTGCTCGTGGTGTAGTGGTGGTCGCCACTCCTCAGGTTGTAGAGACGATACACCGGTTTGGCCCCCGAATGGTCCTTGGACGGCGCACGCCATGCCACACCCTCCTGCTTCCAGTCGGCGTAGTTGCCGCTGCCACAGGCGTTGTACTCACCGATGCGCGTGGTGTAGAGGTGCTCCGACGTCTTGGTGTTGTACATGCGGTAGATGGGGACGGAGGTCGTCTTGAACCTGAAGGTGAGCGAGCTGTAGTAGAAGCCGTCGGGGTTGCGCATGGAGGCCACGTAGCGGTCGGTGCCCGTGACCTTGAAGGTCTTGTCGCCCTCCACGCTGTTCGTTGGGGCGACGGTGAATGTAGCCAGCATGCTGTCGCCAAAGAAGTCGTCGGGGTCATACTCGAACCCCAGAACGACATCCGGGCTACCGTCCCTGTCGAGGTCGTACGCCCCCTCGTTCTCGGTCGGAACCGCGACCGTCCCCCTTTCCTCGAGCATCCGGAGGACGCCCCACGACGCCCTGATGACGCGAAGCTCGTCCATCACGCTGTCGTGGAGGACGGCGCTCCCGCCGGTCAGGTCGATGGTGTAGGCCCCCAGGTCCCCGTTCACCGCGTTGAACGGGATGTGCCGGCTGTAGCAGAGGTAGGGCACGCTGCTGTTCGGCGTCTCGACGGCGTGATAGGCATCGTCAAGCGCGTAGCCCGTGATGACGAGACCATTCGAGCAATTGTCGAACGCGTCCTCGTAGACGGCGGTCTGGGCGCCCTCGAACGTGACGCTGACCAACGACGAGCACTTGTAGAACGCATTGCTCTCGATCATCGTCACGCTCGCGGGAATGGTGACGCTCGTGAGGGAGGTGCACTCCCTGAAGGCCATGTAGCCGATATGGGTGAGGTCGCTCGGCAGCGTCGCCGACTTGAGGTTCGTCATGAAGTTGAACGCATGGTCACCAATGCTCGTGACACCAAACTCGACGTCGACGGCCGTCACCTGGTCGCGAATCTCATACCAGGGGCTCCCAGTATAGCCACTGCCCTCCGGGATGAACGAGTCTTGCGAGGGGTAGAGGGGGGAGACGGTGAGCGTGCCGTCGATGCCCAGCGTCCACTGGATGTTCTCGTAGCTCCGATTGATCGTGTCCCAGGAGCGAATGAGCTTGATGTCTGGGTTCGTGAGGAATCCGTTGCCAGTCTTGCTGACTTTGTTGCTGGCAATGAAGGCATCCCATTCGGCCTGGGTGCCATCCCACACCACGTACTTGAGCGTCACGCAGTTAAGGAAGGCGTTCGCACCTATCGAGGTGACCGTGCGGGGGATGGCGATGATCCTGAGCTTGCTGCAGTCAAAGAAGGCATAGCTGCCGATGGAGGTGACGCCTTCGCCGAGGTCGGCGTACATGAAGTCCGAGCGGATGCTGTGCCAGGGACGACTGCTGCAGTTCCCGGAATTCCACGTATACATGTCACCCGTGCCCGAGGCATTGATCTTGTCGATGGACAGCACCATCGGGTCACCGCCAAACTGGGTGCTTAGGTTATTCCCGCAGTTGGGCAGGCTGTCCCCCGCGCGTGCCGTGCCGGGGCAAAGGGCGACCCCGCCAACGACGAGCAGCAGTGCCGCAAAGACGAGCGCGAGCTTACGTGCGATGTCCCTCATGACAGCCTCCCATCCCTGGCCACAAGCCGGCGATGCCCCCTAGGGGAGACACCCGGCCCCAAGAAGCGACTGTGCCCCCGCCTCGAGGCCATTCTACGATATAAGGCACGACAGGGGCATTGTCCGCAACGACAGCGAGCTCTTGCCCGTGAGGCTAGCAGCCAACCGTCACGACGGGCTCGTCCCCCGCGAGGTCCCAGAACAGGCCATAGAGCTCGTTGCCACGCAACCAACCGTCCTTTGTGGGGACGAGCGATCCATCGGGAGCCACGCGCGCGAGACCGAGTGAGACGGCCTTGGCAATCGCCGCATCGACCTCCGCGGCTCCGATCTCAGTGCGAGCCAGCTCCAGCAGCGCCGGGGCCACGCCCGTGGCCATGCGCGACCCGAGCATGAGGTCCTCGGCCAGTGCCTGCCGGCGCGTGAGGAACTCGATCTCATAGCGGACCTCGCCCATGGCCCCGGTGAGCTTGCTGTCGTAGTAGACGAGCTCTCCCCTGCCGCTCCTGCAGACGAGGCGCGCCCGCACGGCATCGTCGGGCATCTCGGGAAGTTGCGGGGCAGCCCAGCGCAGGCGCTCGTAGCCCTGCCGCGTGAGCATGCTCGCTGCCGACGTCCCCAGCCCCAGGTAGGGCTGTCCCGTCCAGTAGGCACGATTGTGGAGGCAACCAGCCCCGCGCGCGTAGCTGGCGACCTCGTAGCGAGCGAGGCCCGCCGCACCCAGCACGTCCGAGGCGGCCTCCATCATCTGCGCCGCCTCGTCGTCGTCCGGCACCGCCAGATGGCCTTCGTCGACGAGGCGCTCGAGGGGCGTCCCCTCCTCGAGCTGCAGCGGATACACGCTCACGTGGTCCACGCCCAGATCGAGCACGCCAGCGAGCGTCTCGCGCCAGCTCTCCTCGGTCTGGAGCGGGATGCCGCACATCAGGTCCACCGACACGTCCAGGCCCGCATCCATCGCCAGGGCGACCGCCTCGCGCGCACGGTCTGCGTCATGGATGCGTCCCAGCGCCTCGAGCTCCTCGTCCACCAGGCTCTGGACGCCCATCGACACGCGCGTCACGCCGTTGTGCACCATCACGTCGAGCATCTCCGTCGTGAGGCTCTCGGGATTTGCCTCGCAGGTCACCTCGCGCGCGTCGCACCAGCGCGTCGCCGTCTCGCAGAGCCAGCCCAGCCAGATGCCGAGCATGCTCGGCGTACCGCCACCCACATAGATGGTCGAACACTCCTCGAGCAGCTTGATGCCGCCCAGGTGGTCGATCTGGTGCTGCAGCATCATGACGTAGCGGCTCATGAGGGGATCGTTCTCACGCGTGGCATACGAGGTGAAGTCGCAGTAGCGACACTTCTGCGCGCAGAAGGGGGCGTGCAGGTAGAGGGCACGGGCCGAGGTCGTTCCGTAGCGCATGGCCCAGAGGTCAGGGGCCTCGCGCACTGAGGAGGGCGACAGACGCACGGGTGGGATGGTCGGCACCTGCTGATGCTGGGTCTCCTTCTGTTGCGTCATCTCAGCACACCTCGCTCTCCACCGCATCGCAAAGGTCAAGGAAGTCCTGCGTCGTTCGGCAAGTCACGGCACGGGCACGCCAGGCCGCCGCCTCGGGGATGCCCTTGAGGTACCAGGCCGAGAGGCTGCGGGCCCGTGCCATGTGCGTGCCCACCGCGTCCATGAGGCGCACGTGAAGTCGCAGCGCGTTGAGCCTCGTCCCAAGGGGACGCAAAGGGGACGTTTCCCTTTGCGTCGTTTCTAAATTGGAATAAGCGCCTGCCCCCATTGCGTCCTGCGCGTCGCGGAAGATCCAGGGGTTGCCATAGGTGCCGCG
>CAMPCT010000082.1 GCA_946647055.1 uncultured Atopobium sp.
CCGTACAAGCCAGACAGTGTGCACCTTTCGACCTAAGACTTTGCGTTTCCGCAGGATTCGCGAAAGCTTAGGTCGAATTGTGTACACTGTTTGAGACCCGCCACAGCCCGCAACCAACATCCCCCCAAAGGACCCCATGCCCCTCCTGCTCGTCATCTACCTCGCCTTCATTGGCCTTGGCCTGCCCGACTCGCTTCTCGGCAGCGCCTGGCCGGCCATGCATGCAGACCTCGGCGCGGCCGTCTCGCTCGGCGGCTTCGTCTCGATGACCACTTGCTCCTGCACCATCCTCTCGTCGCTGTTCTGCGGGCAGCTTGTCCGGCGTCTTGGCACGGGGCGGCTCGTGCTGGCATCGGTCGCGCTCACCGCCGTGGCCATCTTTGGCTACTCGACCTGCACCCGGTTCTGGCAGCTCGTTGCCTGGGCCATTCCCTACGGGCTAGGAGCGGGGGCAGTCGACGCCGCGCTCAACGCCTATGTGGCGACGCACTACGAGGCCCGCCACATGAACTGGCTCCATTGCATGTGGGGTGTCGGATGCTCCGTAGGCCCCACCATCATGGCGGCGATGGTCGCGTCCGTGGCGGGATGGCGTGGTGGCTACCGAGCAATCGGTCTCGCCCAACTTGGAATCGTCTTGACGCTCGTCATCTCGCTACGCCTCTGGGACACGGGGGAAGTGGGGCATGACTCCCCCACCACAGGTAACGGACCACACGGCCTGGGACTCATCACCATCCCCGGCGTGTGGCAGGCGCTCGTGGGCTTCTTCTGCTACTGCGCGCTCGAGTCGACGAGTGGCCTGTGGGCCGCCACCTACATGGTGCTCGCCCGCGGGGTGTCCGCAGACCTCGCCGCCCTCTTCGCGGGCCTCTTTTACATTGGCATCACCCTGGGACGGCTTGCCAGCGGCTTTCTCACCCTGCGCCTCTCCGGACAGCAGCTCCAACACCTCGGCGAGGCCCTTATCGCGTGCGGTGCCCTCCTCTTGCTCGGAGGGCCTGGAGAGCTTGCGACGGGCTGCGGCATCGTCCTCATGGGGCTGGGTTGTGCGCCCATCTACCCTCAGATGATCCACCTCACTCCCGAGCGCTTTGGGGAGGAGAACGCAACCTCCCTCATGGGCGTGCAGATGGCCTGCGCCTATGTGGGCTCGCTCGCCGTCCCACCACTCGTCGGCCTGCTCATCGAGCACATCTCGCCTGCGAGCCTTCCGGTCGTCACCCTCGTGCTGGTTGCCGCGATGACGGCCTGCCTTCTGTCGTGCGACCGGGTGACGAGGAGCGCACGCCTATAATCGAGATGCCCCCGTCCCCTCGAGAGGAGCATCCATGAGCTGGCCCTGC
The DNA here is from genome assembly GCA_946647055.1 of uncultured Atopobium sp. The sequence goes on from CAMPCT010000082.1 coordinate 1,347, forward strand.
ACCCTCACCACCGAACGCCTCGTCCTGCGCCCCTGGCGCGAATCCGACGCCGAGGCGCTCTTCGAGTACGCATCCGACCCCCAGGTAGGACCCGCCGCCGGCTGGCTGCCCCACACCAGCGTCGACGAGAGCCGCGAGGTCCTCGAGCGCATCCTCATGGTCCCCGAGACCTACGCCATCACCCTGCGCGACTCCCCCGCCCCCGACCGCGCGGCCGGCTCCATCAGCCTCATGATCGGCGATGCCTCCGACCTCGCCATCGGAGACGACCAGGCCGAGCTGGGCTTCTGGCTGGGCAGGCCCCTCTGGGGCCAGGGCCTCATGCCCGAGGCGGTGCGCGAGGTCATGCGCCACGCCTTCTGTGACCTGGGGCTCGTTGCCATCTGGGCGGGGCACAGCGAGGACAACCTCCAGAGCCGCCGCGTCCAGGAGAAGGTAGGCCTCAAGCGCCAGCGCTCCATTCACAACCGACCGCGCAGGGCCGTGGGCGACTACAAGACCGAGGACGTCAACTGGATCACGCGCGAGGAGTGGGAGGTCCTGCAGGCCGCCGACCCAACCGACGCGGCGACGGTCGCGGCGCAGCAGGCGGAGGCGGACGACATCTCGGGCACCTTCCGCCGCATCGCGAGCATACGCTCCGGCGGCCAGACCGGGGCCGACCGTGGGGCGCTTGACGCCGCGCGCGAGACGGGGGTCCCCATCTGTGGCTGGTGCCCGCCGGGCGGCCTTGCCGAGGACCTGCCCGAACCCCCGGGCTTGCTCGAGCGCTACCCCGAGCTCGTCGAGACCGCCAGCGAGGGCTACGTCGAGCGCACCGCCTGGAACGTGCGCGACTCCCACGCCACCCTCATCGTCGCCCCCGCCGGCCTCGAGCCCTGCAGCGGCACGCAGATGACCGAGCGCTTCGCCAAGGAGATGGGGCGCCCCTGCCTGGTCATCCGAGACCTCACGCAGCTGGGCGAGGTGCAGGCGTGGCTCGCGGGGCTGGGACACGAGCTCACCCTCAACGTCGCCGGACCGCGCGAGAGCAAGACGCCTGGCACCTACGCGACGACCAAGGAGGTCGTGCGCCTGCTGCTGGCGGCGAGGTAGTGCGTTTTACGAGCCTGTCTACGGCACGTAGGGTGACAACCGGAGCACAAAAGCGCAACGTTTCTGGCAAGGAGGTGCGACATGAATGCCAACACAACCGGATCGTTCATCGCAAGCCTGCGCCAGGAGCGCGGCATGACCCAGAGGGAGCTCGCCCAGGAACTGCTCGTCTCGGACAAGGCGGTCTCCAAATGGGAGACGGGACGAGGCCTCCCAGACATCGAGAACCTCGAGGCGCTGGCAGGCGTGTTCGACGTGAGCATGGCAGAGCTGCTGCGCGGCGAGCGGATCGAGGAGACCATCGATGCGGACACTGCGGACGATCTCGCCGCGGGCGGGCTCGAGCTGGCGCGTCAGCTCCTGCGCAGGCGCTCCGTCTCGAATGCCCTGCTCGGATTCCTCGTGGGCGTCATGCTGGTGACGCTCGTGGCCATCCACCTGACGAGCCCCATCACCCTGCCCTGGCGCGAGGGCTTGGTGCGCGTCGAGGAACTATCGGACGGGACGCTCGTCGCCATGGCAGATGACGTCGCGAGCATGGATGTCGACGTCGTGGACGGTCAGGCGTTCGTGAGCTGCCACAGCTCGCGCTGGGACCAGATGACGGGGCAAGACGACGGCAGCCTTGTCCCCCTGGGCAACAAACAGCAGGTGGAAGCCGTGCTCTACTATCCCGGTACCCCCGACGACGTGCTCGTCTATGGCGAGATGGACGATGCGGGCGTGGTCACCCTCCCGCGACTCGTGTACAACTACTGGCTGGTCATCGGCATCGTGGCAAGCGTCGCCGGACTTGTCGCCTATGCCCTTTTGCGCAAGCGCTGGTTTGCGCGTCATATCCTGCGCGCGGCGCTGCTCCCCGCCTGCCTCGGCGTGAGCTTGGTGGCCGTGCTGTGGGGCCGCTTTGGCGAGGTCTACAACGCGGCGTTCTACCTGAGTGGCATCTGCCTGCTGGGGCTGGCACTCTGGGCCGCGTGCCTGGTCGTGCTGGACCGCCGTGGGAGTGTGTCGCGAAAGTCGTGAACATGACGTTCCGGTATACTGGCGACAACCGAGAGGGCCGCGACTGCGGGTCGCTCACCGAAGAAGGGAGACTCCCATGGACAAGGAACTGCTCGACTACACCGCACAGAAGGTCGATGAGCTGCTGGCTGCCGCCTCGAGCTCGCAGGTGACCCGCGAGGCCGCCCAAGGCTGGAAGGACGCCATCGCCTCCGGCAAGGACGCCGATGCCGCCACCAAGACCCTGCTTGACGCCATCGACCAGCATCACACCACCATCGACGAGCTCATCGCCTTCGCGAGTGGCGCCGCCAAGGACATCATGGGCGAGGAGGTCGCCGCCGGCATGCTGGCGCACGCCCTCGAGATCAAGGAGCAGGGCGCCCGCTACTGCGACTGCGCGGCTTGCACCGCCACGCACGAGCTGCTCGCCAAGCACGGCCGTCCGGTGCTGTAGGCTGCCAATACAGTCGCTGAAGCGCGCTGCGGGGCAGGGGATGCACTCCCCTGCCCCCGCCTTTTGTCCATTAGGGGATACTCCCTTAGTGGACAATCTACAGGCTCTCGACGAAGCGCCTCTGTGCGGCGCGACCGGCGTCATCCCACTTGAAGACGCCCGCGTCCTCGAGCACGCCCGCGAAGACGTCGCCAATTTCCTCGCGCGTGAGGTTCCCGGCATCCATCTCGGCCTCGAGGCGCGGGGGCAGGATGGCCATGCCCATGACCTCGATGAGCCCGATGTTCTCCTTCTTGACGTGCCACTTGTCGGCATGCGGGTGGAAGACGCCCAGCGGGTGCTCGTCAGTCGTGATGTTGCAGCGCAGCGCCAAGTCGAGCTCGTAGCGCCCGTCGCGCATGCGGCAGATGGGCGTGATGGTGTTGTGAGGGGTCTCGTCGGTGAAGGCGACCACGCCCACGGACTCGTCCGTCCAGGCGCGCCAGGCGTCCAGCACGTGGCAGGCGGCGTCGAGCAGCTCGTCGCGGCTCTCGCAGGACAGGCGCAGCACCGAGAGCGGCCATGCCAGCACGCCCGCCTCGACGTTTGGGTACCCCGCCATCGAGAAGCGCTCGACCACGGCCGCGCGCGTCATGGGGAACTCGTGCGCGCCGCCCTGGAAGTGATCGTGCGACAGGATCGAGCCACCCACGATGGGCAGGTCGGCGTTGGAGCCGATGAAGTAGTGTGGGAAGAGGTCGACGAAGTCGAGCAGGCAGGTGAGGGCGGCGCGGTCCACGTGCATCTTGCGGTGCTCGCTGCTCATGGCGATGCAGTGCTCGTTGTAGTAGGCGTACGGGCTGTACTGCAGGCCCCAGCGCTCCCCGCCCAGCTCGATGGGAACGATGCGCAGGTTCTGGCGGGCGGGATGCTCGCCCAGGGCTGCCGGGCGTCCCGAGTAGCCCTCGTTGGACATGCAGAGCTGGCAGGCTGGGTAGGCCTCCCCCGCCGGCGCGGCACCCGCGGCGGCGATGTCGCGCGGGTCCTTCTCGGGCTTGGACTTGTTGATGGTGATCTCGAGCTCGCCCCAGCGCGAGGGGTGGGTCCACGAGAGGTTGCGCGCGATGGCGGAGCGGCGCACGTAGTTGACGTCGCACGAGAGCGCGTAGAACCAGTCGGTCGCTGCCTTGGCACCGGTGCCGGCGCGCAGGTCGTGGAAGCGCGCGGCGACCTCGGACGGGCGGGCCATGATGGCGCCCATGACACGCGTGATCATGCGGTCGCGGCCGCTTGCAGAGTCCTCGCACTGGTTGTTCGTGACCGCCACCTCGGCGAGCGCAGCCAGTGCCTCGTCGAGCGTGGGCTCGCCCTCGCCGTCCGCCAGGGCGACGTCGGCCGGCGACCACGCCCCCACGCACTCGAGGATGCGGTTCTCGGCCCAGGCAAGGTCGGTCTCTTCGATGATCTCGTGGTCAAGGGCATAGCGCGCCAGCCACGTCGCAACACTCGTCACTGCCATGTGGATGTGACCCCCTCGTGGTCGATGGAGCAGATCATGCAGGCGCCGTCGCCCAGGACGGCGTCCATGCTCGCGGCAAAGGCCTCGGCCTTCTCCTGCGGGACGAAGCACTGGATGGTGCCACCAAAGCCGCCGCCATGGACGCGGCAGGCGCCGCCCTCCCCCACCAGCTCGTCGGCGAGGGCCAGCGAGAGCATGGAGGGCTGGTCGGTGGCACCGGCGACCGAGACGTTCTGCAGGTACATGGCTGAGCTGGCACCCGAGAGGCGCGTGAGCTCGAGGAAGCGGGGCATGTCGCCGGCGCGCAGGGCCTCCGCACGCTCGTCGACCAGGCGCTCCTCGCGGAAGTAGTGAAGGGCGCGCAGCACCGGACGGTCGCCCAGTCGCTCGCGCAGAAGCGACAGCGACTCGAGGACGTCGGACTCTTGGAGCTCGCCCAGACGCCTCGCGCCGAGCTCGGCGGCAACGGCCTGCATCTCCGCAGGCACGGCGGCGTACTCGCCGGTGAGGGCCGCATGGTCGGCGCCCACGGCCACGATGCAGATGGCATAGCCGGCGGCGGCGAAGTCGAAGTCGATGAGAGCCGCGCGCGGGTCGTCATCGTCGGAGAAGTCCATGTGCTGGATGCCCCCAAGGGCGACCGCGGCCTGGTCCATGAGACCGCAGGGCTTGCCAAACCAGTCGCGCTCGACCGTCTGGGCCATCTGGGCCATCTCCATCTTGGGAATGTCGCCGGCACCCCAGAGGGCGCGCATGGCCTCGCAGAGCATGAGCTCGAAGGCGGCGGACGACGAGAGGCCACCTCCCGAGAGCACGTTGCTCCTCACCTTGGCGTCAAAGCCGCACGGCGTGGCGCCGCGGGCGGCAACCTGGGCTGCCATGCCGCGGACGAGCGCAACGGTGGTCCCAAACTCGGCCTCGTTGGGGTCGAGCGTGGAGAGGTCGACCTCGAACGGCGCGTACCCCTCGCTCTCGATCCGGGCAATCAGGTCGTTGCGCGGTTCGAAGACGCCCTCGATGTAACGGTCGACGGCGCTGGCGATGACGTGCCCGCCCTCGTGGTCGGTGTGGTTGCCGGCAATCTCGGTCCTGCCAGGCGAGCGTACGAGAAGTGCCATGTCACTCCAATCGATCCTTGCCCATGAAACACCTTCATGAGGTGTGTTCCAAAGGCTAGTCTAGCCGTTCTCCCGCAGGGATTCTCCACTGGGGGATACTCCCCTGGTGGAGAATCAGCCGTTCCTTTCCACGAACGTGGCGAGTGCGCGCTCGAACGTGGCGCGTTGGTTCTCATCCCACACCGAGGCGTCGTCGGAGGTGAGGAACATGCCACCCATGGTGGCGTCGGCCTCGAGGAGCGCCGAACGCTGGGCGTCCGTCAGCTTGACGTCGTGGCGCAGGAAGAAGACGTCGGGGTCGTTGCGGAAGACGACGCCGTCCAGGTGCGCCCGGCCGTGCGTGTTGGCAAGGCTGCGCTTGGTGCTCACGCGCTCGCGATGGAGCAGGCGCATGTAGGGCACGTCGTCCCAGTCAAGGCCCACGTCGCATCCCACGCGGCAGTACTCGCAGCGGCCAAACGCCGACACGAGCGGAACCCCGCACAGGTCAAACCACGTGCCCTCGGGCACGCTCACGCGCAGCAGGTCAAGCGCGTCGGCCATGAGCTGGCCGCGGTTCATGCCGTCGTGCTGCTCGAGGCAGGCACCAAAGAGGAAGTCGAGCTTGAGCAGCTTGTATCCCCACTCGCGCGTGACGGTGCCCATGAAGGTGCGGATGTGCTCGCGCACCTCGGGGTTGCGCGTGTCGAGCGCCCAGGCACCGCTCCAGTTGCCACCCGCGGCGACCAGCTCGCCGGAGGCGTTGCGCAGCAGCCACTCGGGGTGGTCGGCCGCCACCTGGCTCTCCTTCTCGACCAGGAAGGGCGCAAGCCAGATGCCCGGCACCAGACCCAGCCGCTCGCACTTCGCGGGGAAGCCCGCCATGCCATCGGGGAAGCGCTCGGGGTCGGGCGACAGCCAGTCGCCCACCTTGGCGTAGCCGTCGTCGATCTGGAAGACGGCACGACACGAACCCAGGTCACGGCCCGCATAGAGGGCGACCGTCGCCTCGAGGTCGTGCTCGAGCTTGTCCTGCGAGATGTCGCCGTAGTGGCGGTACCAGCTGGAGTAGCCCACGAGCGCCGGCGCGGGACGGCGCGTGATGCCGGAGAGCGACGCATAGCGCCCGAAGGCCTCGTCGAGGGTGCCCTCGCAGACGGCAAAGGAGATGACCTGCAGCTCCTCGCCGGCGGCAATCGTGCGCACCGGGGGCTCCTTCTCGAGCTTGAGGGCGCTCACGCGGGCGGACTCGCGCACCACCGTGAAGCCCGAGTCCTCGTCGGTCGAGCCAACGAGCAGGACCTGGTCGCCATGGCGCAGGTAGCCGTAGCCCACGCCGTGCTGGCCGCCCGGCAGGCCCGCCTGCCTGACGAAGCGGTAGTCACCGGAGTTGTCGAGCACCCAGCGGTTGACGACGGCCGTGGGCACGCCGCGCAGGCCCCTCGTGCGCGCGAGCGGGTGGCGCTCCACAGAGTCGGTCCACGAGTTGTAGCCGCTGAGGAAGATGGAGTCGGCGCCAAGGACGTCGAGGTCGAGGATGGTGACCGAGATGGAGGTGACGACGACGTCGCGGATGGGACGCACGAGCGCGCGCTTGGTGACGAAGTCCTCGCCCTCACGGCGGCGCACGGCGACGCCCAGCTCGCGCACGGCCTCCGCCGGGCGGGCGGCACCGCTCTCGTCGATGGTGACGCGACGCTCGTCCCCGCCCTCGGCGGGCGTGAAGCGGATGGACCAGGAGGTCTTGACCGGCGTCATGGCCTACTCCTGAGCGGCGTGCTTGTTCGCGTCGATGACGCTGAGCATGCGCCTCTCGTCGAAGCGGCTGAAGACCAGGCCGCCGAGCAGGCAGAACACGAGCGCGACCATCGCAGTGAGACGGTAGCCGAAGCCTCCGGTGCCCACGGTGGCGAGCGACGAGAACAAGATCATGGCAAGCGACTGGCCAAGGGTCATCGAGAAGGTGCGCGCGGCGAAGTACATGCCCTCGCGGTTCTCGCCGTACTTGAGGGCATCGCCCTCGGCGATGTCGGCAAGGACCGCCTGGGGCAGGATGCCCAGGATGGCCATGGGGATGGCGGCGAGCACGGCCACGGCGCCGCCCCA
>CAMPCT010000083.1 GCA_946647055.1 uncultured Atopobium sp.
CGAGCACCGGGGGCGCCGGCCCTGGCCCGGAGGGGGCGGGGCGGCCGCTCGGCTGTTCTGTTCGTCGCTGGACTAGGGCGCCCGGCCCCTGGCCTCGGCCCTCGAGCTCGGCGGGCTCCTGGCCCCGATCGGCTCGGCTCTCGGCGGCGGCGTAGGCGGTTTTTGGGTGGGGGGGTCGGAGATAGTCGACCTTTGGCGCGGCCGACCTAGCCCCCCATGCCGCGCGAGTTGCGTGCCCCTTGGGGGACCGGCGCGGGGAGTCATTTTTTTGCGCGAGAAGTGAAAACAAAACCAAGGATACGAAAGAAATTGAGCCCAAACGAAAAACGTGAAAGTATATGCGCGACAAAAAGGCGGTGGTTTTCATGGCTCGTGACTTCGCAGTCGCCTTCTACCACAGCCCTGCGTGGCTGCACAACCGCAAGGCGTACATGGAGATGGTGGTGGACACCCCGTTTGGCCTCGTTCCGCCCGGAATGTGCGAGCGGTGCTTCGAGCGCGGCGAGCTCGTGCCCGCGAAGGTGGTCCACCACAAGATACACCTGTCACCGGACAACATTAGCGACCCGAGCGTGACCTTGGGCTTCGACAACTTTCAGAGGCTTTGCCAAGACTGCCACGCGGCCGTGCACAAGGGTTGTGAGGCGCCGCGCGTGGCGTTCGACGAGTTCGGCAACGTGGTTAGGAGATAAAGATGGCACAGAAGGACGAGAAGCAGGCCAGCGCGCGTCTCAGGCGGCTGCACGACGAGGCGGAGCGCCTGCGCGGCATCGACGCGGTGATGATGGACGACCTTCTTGCCGAGTACGACGCGCTTGCCACAATGACCGAGGGCCTGCGCAAGGACGTGCAGAAGGATGGCGTGATGATCAAGGCGGAGCGCGGCGCCGCGAACAACCGTCACCTCGAGACTGTCGAAAACCCCGCGTTCACGACCTACTCCAAGTCAATCCAGCGACTCGGCGACCTTGCCAAGAAGCTGTCCGGCTTCGCGAAGGGCGGTGACGATGGCGAGGAAGAGGAAGACGAGCTCATGGTCTTCAACGCCCGTCGATAGCCCGCCCTACGTCGACGCTGACGGCAGGACCGACGCGGAGACGTACCTCATGGGCGTCCAGGACGGCACGATCGTCTCGGGCCGACGCATGCGCGCCCTCGCGGACAAGATGCTCCCGCGCATCCGCAACGGCTACGGCAGGTGGCACTACGACCCCGCGTACGCAACGCGGCCCGTGGAGTTCATCGAGCGGTTCTGCATGATACCGTCCGGCGAGCTCGGGCGCCCGTTCATCCTCGAACCCTACGAGCGCATGATAGTGGAGCTCACGTTCGGCTTCGTGGACGACGACGGCGTTCGCGAGTTCCAGTACACGCTCGTCGAGATGGCGCGCAAGAACGGCAAGACGTCGCTCGTGGCGGCCATTGAGCTTTACATGCTGCTCTCCGACGGCGAGGGCGCACCGCAGGTGTACAACGCGGCCACGTCCAAGGCGCAGGCGTCGCTTGCCTACGGCGCGGTGTGGCGCATGGTGAGGCAGTCTGCCAAGCTCAGGCGGCACCTGCGCAAGGGCACCGTCACGGAGCGTGCCGAGAACGGCATCATCTGCGACGGCAACATGGGCTACGTGATCCCCGTCTCCAAGCAGTCGGACCACCTGGACGGCCTGGACGTTCACATGGCCACGTTCGACGAGCTCGCGGCATCCGAGGACCGCGCCACGTTCGACCTCCTGCAGCAGGGCATGGGCGCGCGCAGGCAACCGCTCATGTTCGTCATCACGACGCAGGGATTCGTGCGCGACAACATCTGGGACCACGAGCGCGACTACGCCGTGCGATGGCTGTCCGGCGAGATCGAGGACGACAGGTTCCTCGGCGTCCTGTTCGAGATGGACGACCGCTCCGAGATTTGGGACGAGACGATGTGGCCCAAGGCCAACCCCGGCCTCGGCACCGTCAAGAGCAACGAGTACCTGCGCGGCAAGGTCGTGGCAGCCAAGAACGACCCCACCAAGCTGCCGACCGTGCTCACGAAGGACTTCAACCTGCCCGCCAACCAGGCGACGGCGTTCCTCACGTTCGAGGAGGCGGTGAACGAGGAGACGTTCGTGTTTGACCCGGACCAGTTCAGCTACTGCGTGGTGGGCTTCGACGCGGCCGACACGATCGACCTCACGGCCGCGCGCGCGATGATGATGCGCATGGGAGACGACCGCATATACGAGCGCTCGATGTACTGGATTCCCGAGGAGCAGGTCAAGGTCAACTCCAACTCCCAGCGCGGGCGTGACGCCGTGCCGTACCTCGAGTGGGAGGCACGCGGGCTCATACGCATCGTGCCCGGCAACAAGGTCGACAAGGCCGTGCTTCTCGAGTGGCTGCAGGAGCTCTACGACGACGGCGTGTACCCGTTCGCCGTGGGATACGACCCGTGGCACATGGACGACTCGACGCTCAGGGACCTCAAGGCGTTCGTGGGTGAGGGGCGCGTGGAGCCCGTGCGCCAGGGCGTGCAGACGCTATCGCAGCCAATGAAGCAGCTCAAGGCCGACCTGCGCGACAGGCGCATCGTGAACAACCACAACCCCATCGACGAGTGGTGCCGCATGAACGTCGCCGCGAAGGTCGACGTGAACGACAACGTGCAGCCCGTCAAGTCGAGCGGGCCCACGTCGCGCATTGACGGCTTCATGGCCGAGCTCGACGCATACATCACGCTCCTGCGCCACTGGACTGACTACCAGAACAGCCTGTAGACCTAGTCCAGCGACGAGCGACACGCAAACATTTGTAGGTTCCGACCTGCGCGTTTCGATGATAAGGTGGTCTCATGGGATTCCTGTCTAAATTTTTCCCGCAGACTCCGCGGCAGGACCTCTCCCGATACCAATCCGGCTATAAGACCTTCACCGAGTGGCAGCCCGCTTTCAGCACATGGAGCGGGTCGCTCTACGAGCAGGCGCTCACCCGCGCGTGCGTGGAGCGCTACGCCACCGCGTGCTCCAAGCTCAAGCCGGAGGTCCTCGGGTCCGACAACTGCAAGCCGAGCGTGCGGAAGCTCTTCGAGACGTGGCCCAACGATTCCATGTCGTGGCCGACGTTCTTGAAGAGGGTCGCGACTCTGCTCGAGACCGACACGACCGCCTACGTCATCCCTAGCGAGGAGAACGGGCGGATTACCGGCCTGCACCCCATGAAGCCGGACTATGCCGAGGTGTGCGAGTACCACGGACGCCCGTGGATGATATTCCACCTCGCGACTGGCGACGTTCTCCCCATCGAGTTCGAGAAGGTCGCAATCCTCACGAAGTTCCAGTACCAGTCCGACGTGTTCGGCGGCGGCAACGGCGCGCTCGACGCGACGCTCACGCTCATGGACGCGCAGCGACAGGCCGAGGAGCTTGCCCTCAAGAACGGGGCCCGCATCCGCTTCATCGGCAAGGTGACGGGTCTGGTCAAGGAGGGCGACCTCGAGAAGAAGCGCGACAGGTTCGCGACCATGAACCTCTCGCACCAGAACTCGAGCGGCCTTCTGGTCTACGACAACACGTTCGACTCCGTGAAGCAGGTCGACGAGCGCCAGTACACCATCGACACCGACGAGATGGAGCGCATCGACAAGTCGGTGTACAGCTACTTCGGCATCAACGAGCGCATCCTCACGAACCAGTTCACCGAGGAGGAGTGGGGCGCCTACTACGAGAGCAAGGTCGAGCCCTTCGCGATCATGCTGTCCGAGGCGCTCACAAAGGTGCTCTACACGGCCGTCGAGCGCCGTCACGGCAACTACGTCATGTTCAGCTCCAACAGGCTCGAGTACGCGTCCAACGCCTCCAAGCGAAACATGGTCCGAGACATGGTCGACCGCGGCGTGATGAACATCAACGAGGCCCGCGAGGTCCTGCAGCTCCCGCCCATCGAGGGCGGCGACGTGTTCTTCGCGCGCGGCGAGTACAAGGACGCCCAGGGCATCGGCCAGCAGGGGTCACCGGTCCTCGAGGAGGACAGGGACCTGGGCGGAGACGACGACATCTACAACGACACCGACGGACGCGGTGAGGAGGACAAGTTCGATGGGTAAGGAGAACCGGGAGTACCGCAGCTTCCTCGCGACCCAGTTCGTGAACGAGAGCACCGAGAGCGAGCCGTACACCGTTCGCGGCTACTTCACCACCTTCGAGGACCCCTACCAGCTCTACGTCGACTGGGACGGCAACCCCGTCTACGAGGTCATCGACAGGCACGCGCTCGACGGCGCCGACATGAGCGACGTGATCATGCAGTACGACCACAAGGGCATGGTCCTGGCGCGCCAGCGTAACAACTCCCTCGAGGTCGGCACCGACGACCACGGCGCGTGGTGCAAGGCGCGCCTGGGCGGTTGCCAGGCGTCGCGCGACCTCTTCGAGGGCATCACCAACGGGCTCGTCGACCAGATGAGCTTCGGCTTCATTGTCGCGCCCGACGGCTTCGAGTGGGATTCCGACACCCGCACGAGCCGCATCGTGCGCATCACCAAGGTCTTCGACGTGTCGGCGGTGAGCATCCCCGCAAACCCCGGCACCGAGATTCACGCGCGTTCCTACCTCGACGGAGTGATCGAGGCGGAGAGGCAGGAGTTGTCTCGGCGCGAACGTGACGAGAGGGCAAGGTTGGCCGCCCTGCTCCGACTCGCACAAGTCTAGCGACGAACCGAATAGGAGGTACTTCATGTTCGAGAAGTACACCGCCGAGCAGTACCGCGCTCTTGACGCCGACGCCTTCGAGGCGCGCCGCGCCGAGATCGAGGGCCTGCTCACCTCCGAGACCCTGCCCGAGGGCGTCACCACCGACGAGCTCGTGGCCGAGTCCGAACTCATCATCGCGGAGGCCCGCAGCCGCAAGGCCGCACAGAACCTCCGCGCCCAGACCATCGAGGAGCTCAAGCGTGGCGCCGGCCACGTCGTGGCCTCCTCCCAGCAGACTGAGGAGGGTAGCACGATGCCCAACACCATCGTCGACCCGTTCGACACCCCCGAGTACCGCAACGCCGCCATGGAGCGCATCTGCCATGGCAAGGAGATGCCCGAGGAGTTCCGCACCGGCATCTACGCCCAGCGCACCCCCGCCCACACCGCCACCACCGACGTGCCGGTCATGATTCCGACCTCCACGTCCAACCAGATCATCGAGGAGCTCGAGGCCGAGAACGGCATCTACTCCCGCATCACCAAGACCAACGTCAAGGGTGGCGTGGAGTACCCCATCCTCGAGCTCAAGCCCACCGCATCGTGGGTCGGCGAGAACGCGGTCTCCGACTGGCAGAAGGTCGAGGCCAAGCTCAAGGTCACGTTTAGCTACTACGAGCTCGAGTGCCGCATCTCGCAGACCATGCTCGAGAGCATCGTCACCTACGAGGAGTTCCAGCGCCGCTTCGTGCCCATGGCCGTCAAGGCGATTCTCGACAAGGTCGAGGAGGGCGTCATCTCCGGCACCGGCGAGGGCCAGATGCTCGGCATCATCAACGACGCCCGCGTCACCAACAAGGTAGAGATGGCCGCGGCCGACGTCGTCGACTGGAAGAAGTGGCGCAAGATCGTGAAGGCCGCCATCCCGCGCGCCTACCGTCGCGGCCAGTTCATCATGTCGCAGACCATGTGGGACAGCTACATCGAGACCATGGCCGACGACAACAACGCCCCCGTCTCCATCGGCTACAACGCCGTCACCGGCGAGGAGACCCGCCGCTTCATGGGCTTCGACGTCATCCTGGTCGACGACGACCTCGTGGCCAACTTCGACGACGCGGCCACCGGCGACGTGTTCTGCATCTACGGCCAGCTCTCCGACTACGCCATCAACACCAACCAGCAGCTCATGAGCGTCCAGTACCTCGACTGGGACGACCGCAAGAAGAAGACCGTGGCCTACATGGTCCTCGACGGCAAGGTCCTCGACCCCCACGGCTTCGTGCTGGTCGCCAAGAAGTAGCCATGGCCAAGGTCAAGGTCATAGCCGGGTTCCTCGACGCGCGCGAGCTCGTGGAGCGCAAGCCGGGTGACGTGTTCGACGCCACCGACGAGCGAGCCGCCGAGATAGCCGCCAAGCTGCCCGGCTACGTCGAGGTACAGAAGCCGAGACGCACAACCAAGAAGAAGGAACAGTAGACATGGCACTCCTGGACGAGGTCCGCGCCAACCTGCGCGTGACGAGCGAGCTCACCGACGACGAGATTCAGATGTGGGTCTCCGCCGCGCTTGCCGACATGAAGCGCGTCGGCATCGACGAGACGCTCCTTGCCGAGGGAAGCATGGACCCTCTTGCCAGGGGTGCCGTCACGCTCTACGTCAAGGGCCACTACGGCTACGACAACGACGAGGCGCCGCGGTTCCTCAGCCACTACCGCCAGACCGTGGCCGCGCTGCTCAACAGCCCGGCGAACACGGCCCAGTCCAGCGACGAGGGATAGCCCATGCGTTGGAACGACTCCGTAACCCTGCTGTCGGCCTCGGAAGCCTACCAGGACGACGAGGGCGCGTGGCACGAGGGCGAGCGCCGCGAGCGCGAGGTGTTCTGCAACCCGCGCACCATGGGGCTCGTGGCCATGACCGACGTGATAGACGCCGGCCTGCGCGTCGACTGCCAAGTGCAGGTCCGCGCCATCGACTACGAGGGCGAGGACCAGGTGTGCTACCACGGGCGCGAGCTCGAGGTCGTCTACGTCACCGGCAGCGGCGAGAACCGCATCCTGTCACTCGGCAGGAGGCTGGGCAATGGCTGACAGGACCGTCGATGCCGACCGCTTCGCGTCCGCGATAGAGGACATCCTGGACGGCCTGCACGTGGGCGTGCTCAAGCGCACCCCGAGGGCCATCAAGAAGGGCCTGCAGAGCGGCGCCAAGGAGTGGCGCGCCAACGCGAAGGCCATGTTCGGCGGCAGCGGCGCGTACGCGGGCTCGATACGTTCGCGCATGTCCCGCGAGGGCGGCGACAAGCCCGCGGGCGAGATAGGCAGCCCGACGTACCCCGGTCTCCCGCACCTTCTCGAGAAGGGCCACGCCACGATCGGCGGCGGCAGGGTGCCCGGCCGCGAGCACATCGCGCCTGCGGCCGACACCGCGTTTCTCGTGACCATGGAGGAGTTCGACCGACTCATCGAGGAGGCCATCCGTGACGCCTGACCAAGAGGTCTACCAGACGCTCTCCGCGTCCGGCATCCCCGGCGCGAAGGTAGCGTTCCCCGTCGGAGGGGCGCCGCCCATGCCGTTCTTCGTGTACATGCGCGAGAGCGGCGGCGAGACGTTCGCCGACGACACCAACTACGCGACGCTCACGCGCTACCGCGTTGAGCTCTACCAGAAGGCGAACGACCCGGCCACGCGCGCCGCATTCGAGGCCGCCGTCGCAGAGATAGGGCCGTTCACCACCAACGAGGGATGGGTCCCGTCTGAGAACTGCCTCATGACGGCCTACTCGTTCACACACCATCCGCACCAGTAAAGGAGGCTTGCCATGGGCAAGGTCATCTACGGTCTCAAGAACGTCCACTACGCAGTGTACGACGAGAGCACCAAGAAGTACGGCGATTGGAAGTCCATTCCTGGCGCCGTGCAGCTCACCGCCGACTTCGATTCCACCCAGAACGACTTCTACGCCGACGACGTCGTGTACGCCACCATCAACGCGTCCGGCAAGGAGACCGGCTCCATCGAGTTCGCAGCCATCACCGACGAGATGTACGCCGACCTCTTCGGCTACGTCGCCGACGAGACCAGCGGCCTCACCTACGTCACCACCGACCCCTCCAAGGTCACCGTGGCCCTCGGCTACGAGGTTTCCGGCAACACCTGCGAGCAGCGCGGCGTGCGCTACAACGTCAAGATCACCGCTCCGTCCCAGGGCGCTAACACCATGAGCGACTCCACCGACCCCGCCACCGTGCGGCGTGCCGTCGATCAGTGTGCCGAGACTGGCTACGAGATGATTATCCTGAGCTTCGGTTGCGGACTGAACATGGAGGACGTGTCTGAGGAGAACATCGCCCGCTACAGGGAACTCGTGGACTATGCCCGTTCGCGGGGCATCGAGATGGGGTGCTATTCGCTGCTGGCAAGCCGATGGATCAGCGATGAGGTGGACGTCATCAACCCCGCCACAGGCCATCGCGGCGGCATGCGCTTCGGCAGCTCGCCTTGCCTGTGCTCCGAATGGGGCTACGACTACTTCCGTCGGCTACAGACTTTCATGGAACGAACGGGAATGACTTGCCTGGAACACGACGGGTCTTATCCCGGCGACGTCTGCGCTTCGACCACTCATGCCCACCATCGTGGGCTGGCCGACTCGCAGTGGAAGCAGTTCCGAAAGATTTCCGACTTCTACCGCTGGCTCTCGGAGCGAGGCATGTACAGCAATGTGCCCGACTTCTTCTTCCTGAACGGCACCACGAAGGTGGGCATCGGTTATCGCGAGACGAACTGGTCGCTGCCACGCGACCGTCAGATTATCCACACACGCCAGCTCAATTTCGACTGCACCTGGGACCGCCCGCAGACATCCCTGTGGAGCTTCGTCCCCCTGGTGCAATATCATGGCGGGGGCGACGCTGCCACCC
>CAMPCT010000084.1 GCA_946647055.1 uncultured Atopobium sp.
CATCTGGCGGCGTGGAGGGCGAGAGCTACAACTGCAGCTACCTCACCACGTGCGCATACGCAGCGGCTGGATTGGAGATTCCGGGATGGCAGGGGCATCAGAATGGTGAGGGCAGCCAGTCCGACTGTGTGCGCGACAGCGGACACTGGACGAACGATCCCGACGAGCTTCTACCGGGCGACCTCGTTTTCTTCAGCAGGTACGGTGACCCCTACAACACGGGGCACGTCGGCGTCAGTCTGGGCGGCCGGCGGATGATTGACAGTGTGCCTGATGGGGGAGTGCAGGAGCGCTGGTTGTATGACAACTTCGTTGGCGGTGGATGGCCGCTCAAGCGGCTGCCTGAGGATGAGCCTGAGCCAGAGCCACATGAGCAACTCAGAAGGGCGGTAACTGCAGTGTCATGCCTCATACATATTGTGGATAGGAATACATGGGTCTGGAAGGCGCTCGACCGACTCCATGACCTAACCGATGAGGAAGAGATTGAAACCCTCATCAGTGTCTACGCGACGGAGAACGACGGCAAGAGCATGCCTGTCATGCAGATGACGGATGACAGCTATGCGCACCTTGTCCAGTCATGCAAGGCTGGCCTTCCTAAGCATCTGGATGATCTGAACAACAAGTTCCCGCCAAGGAGCTGATGGCCCATGAGCATCAGGGATGACAGGATCAACGACGCCGACAGGCCGCTCACTGGCTGCGTCACCCTCGCCGGCATCGCTGCCTTCGTGGCCATCAGCGCGCACATCATTATCGCCGGACTCGTCGCCTTGCTGAGTGCGCTGTTCGTGGCGGTGGCGTCATGATCGCCAAGAAGTGCCCCGCCTGTGGGCGCCCCATGCACCTGGTGGACGGGAGCCAGCGCACGACGCGCACCGCGGTCTACTATCTGCTCCGTTGTGAGAGCTGTCTCCTGGAGCTGGATGGCTGCAAGCCCAGGCGGTCGCGTAAGAAGCTGCCGTAGGATCGTGTTTTCAGGCCCCATCCGGCGATGCCGGGTGGGGCATTACTTGTGGATAAAAGCGCAGGTAGACGGCTTGTTATAAGGCGATTTTAGGCCTTGTTTTGCTGCCTGCCGACTATTTACCCAAGCATTTGACGATTCCACGCGGTAAGGAGATTGGAATCCTATGGCGGTTCGGGGACCGTCATGCGATAGGGCTAGATTTGGGCTTCGCGCAAGCCTGAAATAGATTCAAAACTTATGAGAACGCACCACACGTTCCAAGTATCTCCAAGAAATGAGCCTTCCAAAGGTACAGAAATATATGTAAACAGGCCAGCGGAAATACCCGCTGGCCTGCTGTGATTATGTGGTGCCCTCTACAGGATTCGAACCTGCGACCTTTCGCTCCGGAGAATTGGGTTTTGCCCTCAAACAACGCCATCTACCTGCGTAAACAATAATCAAATTGTTAAAAAGTAACCCATATTTTCCCAATTATTGGGCACTCTCCCAAGTAATCCCAAGTGAAGGTTGTCACATTACCAGCCTCAGGTAGCGTTCGGTCTGGGCTGCCGCTGCCGTGCCGTCCCCGCGCATGTAGTGCTCCCTGGATACCTGCTCGCTGTGGCCGTGGACGGCCGCGTTCAGCGAGTCGAGGACGCCGGCCTCCTGCATGAGCGTTGCATGGGTCGCGCGCATCCTGGCGAGCGGCACGTAGGGCAGGCCGTGGAGCCTGCCGCGGTACACGCCCGTCTTGGGGCAGTGCTTCGACGTGGGCGGCTCCATGAAGTACTCCCGCCAGCGGTGGTTCTGGTTGCTCGCCGACACGGGGCACACCAGCCCCTCGCGATCGCGCACGCCCTCCGCGATCTCCCAGAGCCTGGAGCCGAAGGGCTCCATCACCGCCACGATCCTCACCGACCTTCTGGTCTTGGTGCGCTTGCGCTCCTCGAGGTCGGTGCGGGCGTGATGCACCGCGACCTGGGTGACCAGTCGCCCGCCGATGTCGATGCGGCGCACGTCCATCCTGCGCAGCGCCAGAGCCTCCTCCACGCGCAGGCCGGCGCCGACCATGACGAGCCACGCGGGCTCGAGCGGGAGCCCTCGCATGAGCGGCAGCGCGGTGAGCACGGTCCTCGCGTCCCAGACGTCGCGCTTGCCCTCGATGGCGGCGAAGGGGTCATCATCCCACACCGACTCGTCCTCGTAGGCCGAGCCCGTGTCGCCTGGCAGCTCGAAGCCACCCTTGCGAATCACGTTCTCGTCGAGCAGGCCCCTGTTGACCGCGAAGGTTAGCACACTCGAGAGGATCCGCCGCGACCTGTCGGCGCAGTCGCGCCTGAGCGAGAGCATCACCTCCTGGACGTCCTCGCGCGATATGAGCGTGACGTCACGGTCGCCGAGGGCGGGCAGCCAGACATGCTCCATGTACCACGTGTATCCGCTCATGGTCTTCTTGGCGAGACGCTCGCCCTTGGTGAGCTGGTAGAGCCGCCAGACGTCGAAGAGCGTGACCCCACGCCCCAGCTGAGGGTTCCTGCCGAGCTGTACCGCCATCCGCTGGATCTGGATGTCTGCCTCTTCCTCGCTGTCGACCGTCGCGGAGAGCACGCGCCTGGTGCCGTCGGCCTTGACGCCACGTTCCACGGCGCAGTACCAGCGGCCTGACGGCATCTGCTTCTTTGTGCCGAGCTTCGACTTCTTCTCCCTCTCCATGCGCCCTCCTTCCATAGGCGTCGGATGCCGCAGCTTCCTATTTGTTGGTGCCTGACAATCCCTCCGCCAGCGTTATGACGGCCTTCTTCCCTGGCTCGTCAAGGGTGCGGTAGGTGTTTACGAGGTGAGATTCATCTGCGGTTAGCTCTATTGACGGAGGTGCTTCTTGATAGAAGTCTGAGATGTTGACTCCGTACAACTGGCACAGCGCGACGAGCATGTCTGCATCGGGCTGACCTCTGCCCACTTCCCATGCGCTTATGGTCTTATCGCTTTTCCCAAGGGATTTGCCGACCTCGGCGACTTTTAGGCCCTTTGCCTTTCGGAACTCCTTGAGCTTTGCTGCCATGAAATCTCTCGTGGTCATCCCGTCTCCTTACTTTTGAGGGCTGAACAAGACCCAGATTACCCTACGTATCGTAGATTGTCTACAAAATGTAGGCACATTTATCCTATTCGTACTTGACAACCTATAAAACATAGGTAGTCTGATAAGCGAACCTAAAAAAGTTAGGAGTTTGAGATGGTGATTGAAGTCCTAAACCAGCGGATCAAGGAGCGCGGGATTCCTATGAGCGAACTAGCTCGTCGAACGAATCTCGATGCAGAACTTCTTAGACGTTCGCTCGCTGGGACCAGAAATCTCAAGGCAGACGAATTCGTCTTTCTTTGCCACGAGCTAGCTCTTGATACACGTGACTTTATTGCCGAAGCCAAGCCCCAAGGGGCCATCTAGCACTCATCTCGTTAGCGATACGCCCACCGAGGGTCGTTGCACTAAGCATTCCGCAACAACAGTCAGCTTTGGAAGGAAGGGATAGCGATGGGAGCTGTATCGACCTATGTCGACGCCGAGTGGATGGACATCTCCGCTGCGGCAAAGTACGCGCACATCTCGCGCGAGGTCATCAAGGGGGCGATTATCGCGGGCCAGCTCGACGCCTACGAGAAGCCCGTCAGCCGTGCCCGCTCCGCCTGCGCCGAGCGCAAGAACGTGCTCCTGCGCATCAGCAAGGCCGACGTCGACCGCTGGATCCGCAAGAACTGGCGCAAGGCCGACGCGACGACGTTCGGCCTGTCAGCGGCCGCCGGCGAGATTGCGGCGCTCTCGGCCACGGCGTAGCGGGGCGCGTCCCCCTCGCGCTGGCGGCTGGCGGTGACGATCTTCCATCCATCTCTCCGGCATGCCGGGCAGGAAGGAACGGGGCGAGAAAAAAGAAGCCCATCTGCATGGAAGGCCAGCCGACGGCGCGAGGGGGACGTCCCGCGCATCCATGACGACCAGGGGCACGGCCCCGCTAGAGAAGGGAAGCAAGTTGCATGAACGCGAAGTCTTTGAGGGTAACGACGGCAGCACCGCGCAGGTCTCGTGGTGCAGGCTCCGCAAGGAGTGGGCGGTCTCGGTGCGCGACGCGCACGGCATATACGAGACGATTGGCGTCTACCCGTCGCGCGAGGAGGCGCTCGCAGCGCTACGTGATTATGGGTGGCAGGTTGCACCCGGTGCCTGACGGCTGGTTCGAGCCCGTATCGCCCATGGAGGTTGTAGCGCTTTTCGTGCTGCTCTACCTGTTCATGTACGTCGGCGCCGTCTGGGCGGGGGTGTAGCGATGGCCCCGCTGTGCGGCGCATGCCGCCACCTCACCCGCACGTCCGACGGCCAGGTCTTCCTGCGCTGCGAGTGGCACAGCAACCAGCCTGGCGGCGACATACTCCGCTGCCACGTGCAGCCCTGGGCAGACGCCTGCGTGCACTTCGCGCCCAGGACCGACACGAGCCTTGCCGCCATCCTGCGGGAGATTCGCGCCGGCGTGCCCTACGCCGTGGCCGTTCCCGCCGTGCTGGGCGGGGTGGTCTCGTGAGCCCGCGCGAGACATCGCTCTCGGCCGTGGTTCGCGACGGCGAGTACGCCGTGCCCTGCGCCGAGATCGACGCGCTTGCGGAGGAACTGGTGCTCCGCGGTGCCCCGTTCCTCTGCGGGCCCATGGAGTTCGAGGGTGGCACGTGCGGATGGCACGTCATCTACCGCTGCGCGGGCCATGAGGTCTCGGTCATCTGGAGCTTCGCCAGCTACGGCTCCAAGCTCGGGCTGCTGGAAGCCATGCCCATCGGCATCGACCACGCCGAGCCCACCGGATGGCTCTGCGCCGCCGACGTGCTGCGCATGTACCCGCCTGAGGTGGAGCCATGACGCGCGCGAAGAAGTGGGCGCAGGCTGAGGACGATGCGATCAGGGAGTTCTTCCCGCAGCACGGCGCAGACTGGGACGGCTGGGAAAGGCTTGTGCCCGGCAGGACCCGCTCCGCGATCAAGTGGCGCGCCCACAGGCTCTGCGTGAGGACCGACGCCGCACCCGTGCGTAGGAGCTGGACCGCCGACGAGGACGCCGCCCTCATGGAGTTCTACCCAGCCCATGGCGGGGACTGGGACCGCTGGCCAGAGGTGCTGCCAGGCAGGTCGAAGAGCTCCATAAACGGCCGCGCAAGCAAGCTCGGCTTCGCGTCCACCGCAGCCGAGCTGCGCAAGAGGGCCAAGAGGGCGCGAGAGAGGGTCGGCACCACGGGCAGGCGCTGCGGCGACTGCATGCACTTCGTGGCGAGCGACAACCCCATGGTGGACGCCGGCACGTGCATGAGCGCGAGGGTGATGCGGACCCTGGGGCTGCGCAGGCACCCCGGCGTGCTGCTGGGGTCGGACGCATCCGAGTGCGTGTTCTTCGAGCCAAATGCCCCGCTATTCCGCCCCGCGGGGGGGGGGGGCAGTGAGTGACGACGGCTGGGTCTACCTGCCGGAAGGAGAGAGGAAATGACAAACAACACTTTTGAGAACGGGATTCCCGAAAGCCTCGACGCCCTGCGCCGCGAGACGGTCGAGCGCCTGTGGTCGGTCGACCTCGGCGCCGACGGCCACGAGAGCCTGAGCGCCATCTGCCGCGCGATCCACGAACCTGCCTTCGGCTGGACACGCGGGGCGTGCGAGACGCTGCGCATGCGCCTGATCCGGCTGCTGGGAGGGCGGGGCAAGGGCGGCGACGGTCCCGAGCCCATCACCACCGAGCTGCGCCGCCACGCGCTGCCCGACCCCGAGGGGGACGAGGACACGCTGGTCTTCGACGCCGAGGACTTCCACGACCTGTGCTCCAGCATAGACTCCGTGCATGCCCGCCTCGAGAGCGAGTATGCAGGCCTGGCCGAGGACGTCGGCAGGCTCAAGAAGCGCATGAGCGACAGGTTCGCCGAGGGGTATGCGGCCGCGATCGAGGAGGACGCCCCCGCCGAGTTGGGATGGGTGCGCCTGCCCACGGACGCCGACGGCGAGACCTGGCACCTGGGAGACCTCACCGAGGACTGCCAGGATATCAAGGCCATGGCGCTCGACGATCACGGCTGGAGCCTCATCGGCGTGAACCCGAGCAACCCGGCATCCCACAAGCACCTGCGAGCAGACAGCCCGCAGGCACTGGCCGATGCCGCCGAAGACTTCGAGCGCAGGGCCCGCAACCATGCGTACCCCTGCCGCCAGGCGTTCTACGACGCGTTGCACAACCTCGTCGAGAGCTGCATCCGGCTGGCCGCGGAAGGCGGTGCCAAGTGAGCAACTGGTGGCTCTGCGACCGGTGCCGCAACCAGGTGCCGGACGCCTTCTCCCGCTGCGTGAAGGGCGACCCCTCGCGGCGGGTGCACCCCAAGAAGATCATGCACGACGGGATAAGGGACCCGCGCGATGTGTGCAAGGACTACGAGCCAAGGGAGCGCGATGCGTCATGATACGGTTCCTCTTTGTCCTGAACCTGATGGCGGGCCTGCTCAAGCTCTGCCAGCTCATGGTGGCCGGCGAGCTGCTTTCCGAGACCGGCCTGTGGGTCTGCATAGCCATGCTCTGGATGCTCTGGTCGTGGATGGAGGTGGACGAGTGGGCATGAACGTATTTGAGGAATGCCCCATCAAGGGCAGGGAAGTCGTTATCACGAGCGGCAGCATGGCAGGCGAGACTTTCGAGGTGGAGGACTGGGCAAGGAACGTCATGGCAAAGGGCTTGGAGTGGCCATCGGACATGGGAAATCCTGCCGTATTGCTGTTTCTGGTGAACAGGAGAGACCTGATTGAGCGCATGGGGGCGAACCAAGTCGAGGCATTGCGCGTCGCCCTTTCGGCACTGTATGGCCACATCGGCATGTCTGGCTGCATCGTGATGCCTGAGGAGCTGGGAATCGAGGTGGGCGAATGAGCATGCTATCGGCGCAGTGCGACGAGCTGCGGGCCATGGCAGAGAGCGTCGGGCTGGCCATGCCGCAGGCGGCCACGCTGATGATGGAGGATGCCAACACCATCTGGGAGCTGCGGTGCAGTCTGGTGGACGCCGAGGACCGCGTGCGCAAGTCGGGCGAGCTGTGCAAGCTGTGCGAGAGAGAGACCGAGAACGCCAAGCTGCGGGAGCTGGCACGGGACTTTCTAGACGTCCCGTGCCGATGCGAGCACTGCAAGCACTACACCGAGGATGGGGAGTGCGACCTGTACCTGCGCGCATGCGAGCTGGGGGTGGAGCTATGAATGTGACCGACGAGCTGCGCCGCCTGCTTGACGAGCGCTGGGTGGAGCACGATGACTTCCTCGATGTGACGTGCTGGAACGGCAGCGACGGGGTCAGCTACACGGCATCGGAGATATACACGCGCGGCAACAAGAAGCCGAGCACCAGGCGGCTGATGCTCAGGCGAACGGTCACTCCCGAGCAAGCCATCGCCGCAACGCTGGGGGCGGGGACGTGCAAGGTTGACGTGCTCAATACGGGCGGTTGCGCTGGCTATGAGTGCAGCGAGTACATCATGCACTGCAATGGCTGCGGCCACGAGTTCGGACACGTTCTCTACAACGAGGACGGCGATGTGTGGATGAGCGAGAAGCCAAGCTACTGCCCAAACTGCGGACGAAGGGTGGCGGCCGAATGACGTTCATCGGCATCTTAGACGCGCCACCCGAGGGCTTCCGTCGCTTGTCCAGCCTATCGCCGCATGGCTACGAGGTCTGGGCGAAGGGGTCTTTGTTCTCGAAGAGGTTCAGGTACTGCTACGTGCGAAAGGTGGTGAGCATATGAGTGCAACCGAGGAATTGCGGCGCCTGCTGGACGAGCGCGGGGTGAAGTGGTGGCCTATGCACGATGTTGAGAACGGCTATCACCAAGACCGCGATACAGAGTTTGTAATCGACGGCAAGAAGTATACGGCCCACGAATGGGGCGGCACTCTGAACGTTTACGGCCTCACCCCCCAGCAGGCCATCGTCGCCACCCTGGGCAGCACCTACGAGCCGCCGCTTGCGTGCCACTGGGATGGGGACGTTCTCGTGCTCACCGTTCCGCGCGATCCGTCGAGTATCCATGTGCAGCGCGCCGAAGGCCAGCCGCGCAAGGTGTACTCGGGAGAACCCGAGCTGGTCTCCACGCATGCCGTGATCGTGAGCGACGAGTCCACCGACTGCGCGACAGGGCATTGCGAGTGTGAGCTGTGCGGCAAGCCGATTGACATGTGGGACAAGTTCTGCCGCCACTGCGGGGCGAAGGTTCTGCAACCAGTTGTCATGGGGAAGGGGGAACGATGAGCAAGACCTACGGGCGGAGGATGGAGCCGGTCCCGCAGTCGGAGTGGCCGTTCTTCCCCGAATTCG
>CAMPCT010000085.1 GCA_946647055.1 uncultured Atopobium sp.
TCGCTCGATGCCTTGCTGGCGATGGTGCCCGTCAGCTTGGTGCCGTCGGCGTACGCCGTGACGCCCTCCAGCAGCTGCCCGCCCGAGGTGGCGGTGGCGTCGCTCGTGTCCACGAACTCGGCGGTGCCGCTGCCCGTGGCGAACGGAATCTCGACGCTCGGGACGTTGGAGTAGGTGACGCCGTTGATTTTGACGTTCTGTGCCATTGCTTCGCTCCTTTACGAGACGGTCAGGACGCTGCCGTCCCACGTGATGAGTCCGTAGTTCGACGGAATGGGGTTGACCACGAAGTCGCCGCGCATGACCTTGCCGCTCGTGGCGAAGGTCTGCGTCTCCTGCGTCGGCGTGGCCTCGTACGCGCCCTCGTAGGGGATGCCGCCCGCGCCGCCCTGCTGGACGACGCGCACGCGGTCGCTCGGCTGGACGACGTTCACGCGGTGGTCGGGCACGACCACGCGCACGCGGCAGCCGCATGTGCACTGCACGGCCATCATGCATCCCTTGCCCACGAGTCATATACACGACACGTTCCCCACGCGATACGCGTCGCGAAACTCGTGTTGTCCTCGACAATAAGGTCCCAGTTATAGCTACCGACCGGAATTGTCGCGGTCGTGTCGTCCGGAATGATTAGGCTGATGGTGCCGTCCTTGCCGAAACTTACGCGGTTGGAGATATCCAAATCGACGCGTCCACCCTGGATACGGCACCATGCAGACCATCCCGTATGGTCAATCGGCTCCCCGTCCGTCGTCTCATGGACGAACGTAACGGAAAAGCTCACTTCTTGGACGAGTACGAGGTCCGCATTGACTAGTCCTCTTGAACCAATGGTCACGGTAGGCATAGAACCTCCCCTCTAATAACACCATGTGCAGGTTGTCCAATAGTTCACGCTCGACTGCGTGCCGCCCGAGTTCTGCAGGGTGACGACGCCCGTGGAGGCGTTGACGACCACGTACGACATGCTCTGCGGCGCGCCGTCCTTGGCCACGGGGTAGTACGTCGTGATGGACGGCCGGTACTCCTCGGGGATGGTGCACAGCGTCTTGGAGCCATAGGCGCCGGTCGGCGTGGTGTCGTTTCCGACCATGAGCATCGCCATGAAGCCGTTCGTGACGAACTGCGCCTGCGCCGACGTGCCCTGGGAGCTGATGTTGCCGAGGCTCGTGGCAAAGCCGAGGTTGCGAATGACCGTGTTGGTGTTCGGGTAGGTGCCCTTCGTGACTGAGCACGTCATGCCGCCGTCGGTCATGGTCAGAATCGAGGTTCCGCGAGAGCCGTTCGAAGTCAGGTCGATGATCGAGCCCTTCGAGCCCATGACGGTGCCCGCGTTGATCCCGAGGTACCAGTCGTTGTCGTCCTCTGACGCCACGATGCCGGCGGTGCGCCAGTGCTTTAGCTCGATCGCCATGCCGTCGCCGTGGGTATCGTCCTTCCGGAACGTGGCTATCACGTCGGTGCCGTCACGGATGTCCAGCGAGTCGGTGTCAATCAGCACGTTTCCGCCCTGAGTGGCGTCATGCTCGGTCTCGGTGATGTGGGCGCCCTCGGAGTCGTGCCAGAAGTGGGCCACGACGGTGTTTGCCGTCTCCTGGGCGCTCTCCGCGATGCCGCGGGTGAGGTCGCCCTCGCCCACCACTCCCGTTACGGTCGGCACGCGCACGGCGTTGCCGGCGGCCACGAGGGTCACCATGACGGTGTCGCCTTCCGAGACCGCGCAGGTGCACGGGAGCTCCACGCTCGTGC
This sequence comes from uncultured Atopobium sp., assembly GCA_946647055.1. The sequence goes on from CAMPCT010000085.1 coordinate 1,750, forward strand.
CCTCCTCGCCATCGGCGAGGGTCACGTCGTCCGAGAGGTGCACCGACACGGTGCCGGAGTCTGAGTCGCTCGTGGCCGTGCCATAGTAGGTTATCGTGTCGCCGTCCCTCTGGCGTGAAGGGCCGTCCTCTAGGCTGCTTGCGCCGGTGATGACCTGCGCGAGGTCGTAGATGCTAGCCATCACTCATCATCTCCCGATGCCGTCTCCTTGAGGGTGAGCCGCATGTCCATGGAGCCGAGGTCCAGCTCCACCGCCTTGACCAGGCACTTGCGCGTGCCACGGTACGCGGCCATGCCGTCAGGCACGACCAGGTTCACCACGTCACCCTCCCAGATGGGCAGGTACGTCGTCGTGAGCTGCCACTCCACGAGCTCCTTGGAGTTCTTGTTGAGCAGCTCCTTGGCAAGCTTGTCGGCCTGTGCCTTCGTGGCGGGCTTCATCTCCGAGACCGTCTCGAACTTGGTCTTTGTCCAGCCACGAATCGACTGGCTCATGTGGGCCTTCGCCGAGACGTTGGCCCAGCCGTTTATCTCCTTCTGCACGGAGTCGGTGCGGTAGCCCTGCTTCTTGCTCGAGTCGGTCACCTTGACCTGCTCGGTGTAGCGGTACGTCACGGCCGCCACGGACACCATCTCGTGCCAGTCGGTCGTGAGCGTGAGGTCGTCGTGCGCGATGCCGCGCGGGTCCGAGAGGTCGATCGTGAGCGACGCGGCCTTGGACGCCGGGGAGACATACCTCGCAAGCGTCACCTGGCCCATGGGGTCCACGTCCACGCGGTTGCCGGACATCTCGCACAGGTCGAAGATGCGCGCAAGCACGGAGCTGCCGGACTCGAGCACGAGCGGCTGCGAGAGTTTGTACGCCTTCGTTCCGAGGTCCACGCACGCAACCTTGCCGCCGCCCGCGTTGCGCACGAGCGTCTTCATGGCCGACACCGCGCTCGCGCCCTTGGAGAGTGACCACGGGGCCACGCACAGCTCCTGCGAGAGGCCGTAGAGGACCGACTGCAGCGTGAGGTCGTACGTCCACTCGCCGTTGGCGCGCTTTGCGTCGTCCTTCGTCACTAGATAAGTGCCGAGAACGCGCGTGTGGCCGATGCTCGGCGCTTGACAAGTGAGCCTCACGTAGGCGCCGCGCCTGGTGTAGCCGCCGCCCACGACGGACAGCCTGCCGCTCGTGCGGGTGTCCGTGTAGTAGGCCGCCGACACCGACGAGCCCGAGAGGTCCACGCCCGAAATCTCGCCGTAGACCTCATTGGGGTTCGATGGTGAGACCATCTGCGCCGTGACCACGAGCTCGCGCCTGAGGTCGCGCCAGTCGATAGCCATGTCACACCGTCTCTTCCGTGACGCTTACCTCGACGGCCGCGTACTGCTTGTAGCGCGTGTACGACGCCGCCGTGACCGCCACCTGGCAGACCTCGCCGCGCGGGCTGCGGTACGTGACGTGCCGCCCCTCGTCGACGAGCGCCAGCAGGTCGTCGATGGTGGACTCGCTGTGGCCGAACAGGAGCACTCCCGAGACCTTGAACGAGCCCTTGGTCGTGCGCGCGTACGTGATGGCCTCACGAGCCCTCTTGTTGAGCACGTGGGCCTCGTGCACGGGCGTGAGCGACCTCTCGACGGCCAGCGGCTCCCCTATCTGGTGCTCGAGGTAGAACGAGCCGCCGTCCCAGTTGAACGCGTGGCACGGCCTGAGCCCGCCGATGATGCTGTCGAGCAGCACGTAGTAGGTGCCCCACACGTCACCCGTGTCGTCCGTGGCCGTGGTGTAGATGCCCACCGACTGGCCGAAGGCGTACGGGATGTCGAAGATCGTGTTGGTGCCGACCTGCCTGCCCTTGACGCCCTTGAGCCTGCCGCCCTCGTCGACCCACAGGCGCTCGGTGCCCAGGTGCTCGAGCGTGGCCACGATGTGCATGCGGTCCGCGCTGAGGGCCACCGTGGGCTCCGCGTGGCCATCGTAGTAGCCGTCGTCCCAGCCCGAGACGTGGTGCGCCGTGAGGTCTGCCGTGTAGGTCTCGCTCATGCGCCTGAGCACGTCGGTGCCGATCTGGTACGTGACGGTCAGCGGCGTGCCCTCCGCGATGGGCTGCAGCTGCGAGTACGGTATGAGCACGCTGCCAGACTGGTCGAGCGACGAAAACGCCTGCTCTCCGCCCGTGAGGTACTCGAAGCCGGTCGTCGCGTTGGCCACGCTCGTGACGTACAGGTTGCAGCGGCCCGCGTCGTAGTCGCTGCCGTACTCGAGCCTGAGCCCCTCCGGGGACATGCCGGCCACGAGCAGGTCGAAGTCTGGCACGACGTAGAGCGTGAGAAAGCCCGACGCGTAGGGGCCCACGACGTCGACCGTGACCTCGTGCGGGTTGCCCGGGTCGCTCCACCAGTCCCAGTACGAGCTCTGGCCCACGCAGCGCACGTAGAACGTGTGCCGCACGGCCTTGGCGCCGCTTGGTAGCGTGGGCGCGATGCCGTCTGCCAGCCACACGCGCGTGCCGTCGTACGCGGCCGCAACGGGCTTCCAGTCCATCTCGTACTGGTAGAAGTTCCACGTGTCGCTCTGAGAGAGAAACGCGCTCTGCCAGCGGTACTCGAAGTGGTTTGGGCCACCAGTGGCCCAGCCGTCAGTGCAGTCCCAGCAGGGGTAGACCGTGTCAGCCCACGCCATCATGGTCTGCGCGGGGGAATCGCCCACCGCGGCCGTCATGGAGACGTTCGCGGGCACGGGTATCGAGCCGCTGTTGAGGGTCGTCGGCATGAGCACCCATCGCTGAGAGTTGGTGCTCGCGCCGGTGTTCATCACCACGCGCGCGTCGCTCGTGGAGTCGCGCAGGTGGGAGTCGAGCACGTACGTGGTCGGGTCGGTCGCAAGGTAGCAGCCGACCTCCACGACGGGGTACGCATTGCCGTCGATGGTCGTCTCGCCGACAGTCGTGATCTCCCACTTCTGGTTGTCGTAGCCAGACGACGTGGGCTGCTGCGTCACGAGCGCGCCGACTGCCGGCGTCGATGCCACGACGCCGAGTGCGTAGCCGGATGCCGCGTTCACGATGGTCCAGCCGCCGCCGTCACGCTCACTGAGCCAGAACTTGTCACCGTTGGAGCCGTCGGCGTCACCGATGACGAGCCGGGCGCCGGACGACGCCGAGTTGGACTGAATCTGCGCGCACGTCGTGGTGTCGGTGACGCTCAGGAGCTCGTAGATGCCGCCAGAGACGAGGTCGGGCACCGGCCAGAAGGCCCAGTGCTGCGCCGTGGCCGACACGCCGCCCTTGTCGGCAAGCTGGATGTTCGAGCCCGCGGCGGTGCCGTTCGCGGCCGCAGACTTCGTGTCGTCGGTCTCCGCGTCGAGCCAGAAGGTGTCGAGCGTCTGGCCCTTGAACGTCGTGGTGAGCCCGGTCGAGTCGAGGAGCCATCCCTGGGCCCTCGAGCCGTTCGCGCTCCACTGCTGGACGTTGGCGCCGGCCTGCACCTTCGCGACGTCCACCGACTTGCCGCTGTGGCGGTTAACGAGGCGCGCGGTGCCGTCCTCGCGGTAGCTGAGGGTGAACACCTGCCCGTTCCAGCTGTCGTAGCTCCTGAGCAGGATGTTCGCGCCGTCCTTGGCGGAGTCTACGTCTACGGTCATGCACAGGCCGCTCTGCGAGTTCACGACGAAGTAGTCGCCTGCAGCGGGGTTAGTGGCCACCGTACATACCTCCTGCCCTCATGATGTCGTCCATGAACCGCTCCACGGCCGCGCGCATTGCCGCGTTGTCGTTGACCCTCACGTCGTCGAACGTGAAGTTGTAGCTCGTCGCTGGACTTGTGCTGCCCAGGCGCTTCGAGACGCCGTCTGCGATGAGGTCGACGAACGGCTGCGAGTACTTGGTGTTCGTCAGCGGGATTACGCTGTTGCCCGTGTACGCCTCGGCGCCCGCCTCGCCTATCCAGCCGTAGTTGGTCATGGTCGCGCTGGTGGCGATGAAGCCGTCTGCGTGGCGCGGGATGTGCCCGCCCGTGGCCATGACCTGCGGGGTCATGACGGTGTTCGTGCGGGTCGAGCCTGTCGTCTGCGTGCGCAGCGTGATCGTCTTGTTCTGCATCCTGCGGATGAAGTCCAGGGTCTCGCGCTCCGCCTGGGACGTGTCCACCGTCACCTTCGTGGAGAGCGACTTGAGGGAGCTGCCGTTCCACTGGTACACGTTGCCAAGGGCGTCGGTGAGCTCCACGTCGTCGACCACGACGTTGCCGTCCTGGTCCACGAGCTCGGTGCCGTTCCACGTGTACACCGCGTCCTGCGCGTCCGTGAGGGTGCCGAACTCCACGACGACCTCGCCCGTCTCGGGGTCGATGCTCGTGCCGTTGAAGAGCTGGATGGCCGAGATCATCGAGTCGATGTCGCCGTTGCACGCCTCCGCAAGCGCCGCCAGATTGTCGGAGCCCAGCTCGCGCAGGGTGTCGGTGCTCATGCCCGCGTCGATGAGGGCCTGCGAGAACTCGTCGGTGTTCACGCCCGCGTGGTACAGGGCGCTCTCGAGGTTGGAGACGCTCTGGATGTACGCCTTGATGTCGTCGGCGCTCTCGACAGATGCGGCCGCGGCGTTGTTCATCTCCTCTTCCCACTCGCGGCACTCCTCGGTCGCAGAGTCGAGCGCTTCCTCGGCCGCGCGGAGGTTCTGTTCGACCTCGGTGCCCTCGAGGAACGCCACTGCCGTGTCGTGGGCTTCCTCGGCGCTCATGCCCATGCGCTCGTAGCCCTGTGCGACCTGCTCGAGCTGCGTGTTGTACTCTTCCTCGGCCCTAGAGAGGTTGTGGGCCATCTCGAGGCGGTTCTTGTACGCCTCCTGGTAGAGCTCGGTCGTGGCGGCGACCTGTGCCTCCTCCTGGCGCTTCTCGATGAGCCTGTCGAGGTCGTCCACGGTGGTGTGGATCGCGCCCTGCTCGTCCTCGTAGCAGCCAAGGAGGACGTCGTTCGCGCTGATGGTCGTGCCCAGGGACTCGTTGAGCCCGTCCACGGCCCATTGCAGGAGCGCGAAGTCGGAGTCGCTGACGTTTCGCTGGCCCCAGAAGGCGTCGATGATCTCCTGGTACTCGCCCAGAGTGCCGATGGTCTCGGCTGCGGGCTTGGCTATCTCTGCCATGCGACTGTTGTGGTCTCCCACGGCGTCCGTAAGCTCGGTGATGTTCATCGCCGAATCCTCGGCGGCCGCGCCCAGCTCCTCAACCTCGCGACGGCCCGGCTCGAGCGACTCCGCAATGGTGTCGGCGCTGTCTCGCATGGAGCCCACGGAGTCGGTGAAGTGGTCGAGCTCGCGCTTGGCGTTGACGAAGTGCATCACGAGCCCGCCGACGGCCACGGCCGCAAGCGCGCCGATAGCGACGGACGCGAGGGTCGCGGGTGCAGCAAGCGCGCCGAACGTGCTCGCAAGCTTGCCGATGACGCCGACGCCGGCGGATGCCGCGGCCTTGAACGCGCCGATCGCGCCGGACACGGTGCCCACGGCCTCGATGATGCCCGACGAGATGAGCAGAAGCGGGCCCGCCGCAGCGGCGATGCCGCCGATCGCGACGACCGCGACCTTGGCGGGGCGCGGGAGCTCGCTCATGAACTTGGCAAGGTTCGACATGGCACCAGACGCCAACTCGAGGAACGGGACCATGCCCTCTGCGATCTCGGAGCCCACGACCTGCGCCGCGTTCTCGAGCTTGGAGAGCGTGCCCGAGAGGCCCTCGGCCTTGCGGTCGGCCTCGCGCGCGGCGTCTCCCGCAGCGCCCCACTTGTCGTCGACGCCGTTCCATGCGTCGTTGGACATCGTCATGGCGGTGTCCAGGTTGTCGATGGTCTGCGTCAGGCCCGCAATCGCCTGCGTCTGGCGCACGCCGGAGATGCCGACCTCGTCGAGCACGGCGTACAGGTCCTCGCCCGCCGCGTCTGCGGCCGCGAGGCCGTCAATCCACGCGCGCAGGGCCGCGGTCGGGTCGCCGCGCCACATGTCGGCGAACTCCTGCGCGGACATGCCGGCGCGCGAAGCGTACTGCTCGAGCTTGTCTCCGCCGTTCGCGACGGCAAGCGAGATGCCCTGCATGGTGTTGTTGATTGCGGTTGCGGCCGCCTCGGACCTCTGGCCCGTGGACGCGATTGCCGATGCCCACGCAAGCACTTCCGGCGTGGTCATGCCGGCGATGCTGCCCACGGATGACAGGCGCTGTGCGATCTGCATGATGGTCGACTCGGTGGCGGGCATGTTGTTGCCCAGGCGCACGAGCGCGTCGGCGAACTGGTTCACGTTGCCGCCGTCGAGGTCGCTCATGACGTTGGCCATCTGGCCGACCTTGAGGGCCGCGTCTGCGCCCTCGATGTCGGTGGCCGTCTCGAGCTGCGCGATGACCTCTGCGTAGCTCTGCAGGTTCTCGTTGGCGATGCCGATCTGGCCGGCAAGCGCCTCGAACTCGAGCATCTGGTCGGCGCTCGTGACGTGCGTTGTCGAAAACTCGATCGCCGCGTCGCGGAGGGACTCGTACTCC
>CAMPCT010000086.1 GCA_946647055.1 uncultured Atopobium sp.
CCAACCCCGACCGCGTGCGCCAGGAGCTCACCGAGTACGGCGTCATCCCCGAGGAGTGGGGCGGCGAGAACATGTTCGTCAACATCTCCGCCAAGAAGGAGATTGGCATCGACGAGCTGCTCGAGACCGTCATCCTCCAGGCCGACGTCCTCGAGCTCAAGGCCAACCCCAACACCTTCGCCTCGGGCTACGTCCTCGAGGCCAAGCTCGACCGTGGCCGTGGCTCGGTCGCGACGGTGCTCGTCAACCGCGGCACCCTGCACGTGGGCGACTCGCTGGTCGCCGGCATGTCCTACGGCCGCGTCCGCGCCATGCTCGACCAGCACGGCAAGCCCGTGGCCGAGGCGGGTCCCTCCGACGCCGTCGAGATCCTGGGCCTGCAGAGCGTGCCCGCCGCCGGCGACGAGTTCCGCGTCTTCCAGGACGAGCGCGACGCCCGCGACCTCGCCGAGCAGCGCGCCCTCAAGGCCCGCATCGAGGAGCAGAACGCCGTCAAGCACGTCACCCTCGAGAACCTCTTCGCCACCATGGGCGACGCCGAGGTCAAGGAGCTCAACCTGGTCATCAAGGCCGACGTCCAGGGCTCCATCGAGGCCCTCGTCGACTCCCTCAACAAGATGGACCAGTCCGAGGTCCGCATCAACGTCATCCACTCCGCGGTCGGTGCCATCACCGAGACCGACGTCATCCTCGCCGACGCCTCCAACGCCATCATCATCGGCTTTGGCGTGCGTCCCGAGGCCAAGGCCAAGGCGGAGGCCGAGCGAAAGGGCGTCCAGATCAGGACCTACAGCGTCATCTACAAGGCCATCGAGGACATCGACGCCGCCCGCATCGGCATGCTCAAGCCCACCGAGGAGGAGCACGTCACCGGTGCCGCCGAGGTCCGCGACACCTTCAAGGTGCCCAAGGTCGGCGTTGCCGCCGGCTGCATGGTCACCGAGGGCGAGATCTCGCGCGACGACCGCGTGCGCCTCGTGCGCGACGGCATCGTCGTCTACGACGGCAAGCTCGCGTCCATGCGCCGCTTCAAGGACGACGTCAAGAGCGTCAAGGCCGGCTACGAGTGCGGCCTTGGTCTCGAGAACTACCAGGACTTCCACGTGGGCGACGTCATCGAGGGCTACAAGATCGTCGAGGTCGCCCGCACGGAGTAGGAGAGCTGACGTGAAGCAGAACCAGAACTCCCGACGCTCGGGCGAGATCGCCCGAGAGAAGCTCGGCTACATCCTGCTCTTCGAGGTCGCGGACCCCGACCTCGCGCTCGTCACGGTGACGGGCTGCGAGGTCTCGGTCGACCGCACCTACGTGAGGGCGTACGTGAGCTGCGAGCCGTCGCGCTACGACGAGGTCATGGCCGCGCTCGGTCGCGCCAAGGGCAGGATCCGCTCGCTTCTGGGCCATGCCCTCGGATGGCGCGTCACCCCCGAGCTCTCCTTCCAGATCGACACGTCGACCGACGAGGCCGAGCGCATCGCGCGCGCCCTCCAGAACGTCCCCGAGACCCTTGCGGTCGAGAAGGACGAGGAGGGCTACCCGATCGCCCATGACGAGGAGTCCGTGGACGAGGGAGGCGACCTCTGATGGGGGCCCCGCTGCTGCTGCGCGCCAGGGGTGACCTCAACGCCCAGCGCGCCGGGTTCGACGCCATCGCAGAGCTCGTCTCGACGTCGCGTACCGTCGCGATCTGCGCCCACACCGCTCCCGATGGCGATGCCATCGGGTCCACCCTCGCCCTTGGCAGGGGAATCCGCTCGCTGTGGCCCGACGTCCAGGTGACCTGCCTGCTCGCCGACGACCAGGACGTTCCCAGGACCCTGCGCTTCCTCCCGGGCTCCGACACCCTCGTGAGGGCAAGCGAGTACCTCGACGACCCCGACCTCTTCGTCTGCGTCGACCTCTCGAGCGCGCCGCGGCTCAACAACGGCGAGGCCGTCATGCGCCGTGCCGCCCATGTCGCCGTCATCGACCACCACCCGGGCGCCGAGCCCTACTGGGAGGCTGCGGTCATCAGGCCCGAGGCCTGTGCGGCGGGCGTCCTCGTCGCCGAGTTCATCGAGCACTGCGGCGGTGGGCTCACGTCCGACATGGCGCAGAACCTCCTCACGGCCATCGTGACGGACACGGGGCGCTTCCAGTACCAGAACGCCGACCCCGAGGCCTTTGCCGTCGCCTCCGCCCTCGTCAACGCGGGCGCCGACCCCGCCGAGGTCTCCCTCAACGTCTACCAGAGCGACCGCCTGGCCTACCTGCACCTCGAGGCCAAGGTGATGTCGCGCATCGTGACCTTCAACGAGGGGCGCATCTCGTACAGCTACGCCACCCTCGAGGACATCAACGGCAGCGGCGTCGCCATGTCCGACTGCGAGGGCCTCGTGGACGTGGTGAGACGCGTCTCCGGCGCCCAGATCTGCCTCTTCCTCAAGGAGGTCACCGCCGACAAGGTCCGCGGAAACCTCCGTGCCAAGACCGACATCGACATCTCCGGCGTCGCCCGCGCGCTCGGAGGCGGCGGGCATCCGGCTGCCTCCGGCTTCACCATGGAGGGCGACATCGACCAGGTCCTCTCCGCGGCACTCCCGCGTCTGCACGCGCTGCTCGACGGCAGCGGGGACGGCACGGCGAGCGCGTGAGGCGGGGGGAGTCGGGCATCAACGCCCTCGTCGCCGTGGACAAGCCCCTGGGCATGACGAGCCATGACGCGGTCAACCGCGTCCGTCGTGCCGTCGGCGAGCGCCGTGTCGGCCATGCCGGCACGCTCGACCCGGCGGCCTCGGGCGTCCTTGTCGTGGGCATCGGCCAGGCCACGCGCCTCTCGGGGCTGCTCACGACCGACGTCAAGTGCTACGAGGCGTCCATCCGCTTTGGCAGGGAGACCAACACCGACGACGCCGAGGGCGAGGTCACGCGCACGGCCGACGTCCCCGTGCGCCTTGCCGATCCCGGGCTCGCCCGCGTCATCGTCGCATCGCTGGTGGGGGAGTGCGACCAGGTTCCCCCGGCGTTCTCGGCCATCTCGGTCGACGGCAGGCGCGCCTACAAGGCGGCTCGTGCCGGCGAGCAGCTCGAGCTCGAGCCGCGCCGCGTGCGCGTCCTCTCCGCCGACCTCATCGGGTGCCGCGCCGAAGGCGACGAGGTGGTCTGGGACGTCTCGCTCGAGGTCTCCAAGGGCTTCTACGTGCGCTCGCTTGCCCGCGACCTGGGCCGGAGCATGGGCAGCGCGGCACATCTCGTGGGACTCAGGCGAACCCGTTCGGGTAACGTCGGCATCGACCGCTGCGTGACCCTCGAGCGTCTCGAAGAACTTGGGCCCGACGGTCTCGACCAGGCCATCCTCGACCCCGTTGCCGCCCTGGGCATCCCCGTCCGCCGTCTCGTGGGCGAGGAGCTCGACGACGTCGCCTGCGGGCGTCGCATACGCGCGTCGGTCCAGGGGGCGGTTCCCTACGAGGAGGGGGCGTCCGTCGCCCTCGTGAGCGGCGGGCTGCTCATGGGCGTCTGGAAGGCGGGCGGTCGCGCGCTCGTCCCAAGCGTGAGCTTCCCCTCGGGCATCCGGGGGGTGGGCATTCGATGAGCCATGCCGGCTATCCCCTTGGCGGCGACGAGGCCCTGACCTTGGTCCGCGAGGCCACCGTGCACGCCTCCACGTCGCCTCACATCACCGTCAGCTCGGAGGCGGGGCGTGCCACCGTGGCCGCATCCGCATCCCGGCGCCTTGCGCCATGGGGCGAGTCCGAGCCCTGTGCCTTTGCCATCGGTGCCTTCGACGGCGTCCACCTGGGCCACCGCGTGCTCGTGGACACCTGCGTGCGACACGCTCACGAGAGGGGCGTCCTGTCCGCGGCCGTCCTCTTCGACCCCGACCCCGCCCGGGTCCTCGTCCCAGCCTCGCCGGAGCCCGAGCTCCTGCCCGTGGGGGAGCGCGCGCTGCTCCTGCTCTCGCTGGGGCTCGATGCCGTCGTCACCCTGCGCTTCGACAAGGACGTGGCCGCCACGCCCTATGAGGAGTTCGTGACGCGTGACCTCGCGGCCATCGCCCCCATCGAGTCCATCCATGTGGGGAACGACTTCCGCCTTGGGGCAAGGGGCGCCGGTGACGTCGCCCATCTCGGCGAGCTTGGCCGTGCCAGCGGATTCGCCGTCTATGGCAGGGACCTCGTCGACCACGGCGGCATGCCCGTCACGGCGACGCGCATCCGCGCCTTGCTCGCCTCCGGCGACGTCAGGGGCGCGACGGAGCTCCTGGGCAGGTGCCATGTGGTGCGCGGCACGGTCGCCCACGGCAGGGGAGAGGGAACGGGCCTGGGATTTCCCACGGCCAACGTCATCCCCTCGCCCTATGCCTGCCTGCCCGCCGACGGCGTCTATGGCTGCTTCGTGCGCGTGGGGGACCACGCCTGGCCCGCTGCGGTCAACGTCGGGCGTCCGCGCTCGTTCGCGATGCCCGCGGGCTCGCCCGAGCGCCTGCTCGAGGCAAACCTCATCGGCTTCTCGCAGGACATCTATGGCCGTGGGGTCGAGGTCGTGTTCGTCGAATGGCTCCGCGCGCCCCGCACGTTCCCGAGCGTCTCCGAGCTCGAGCGCGTCGTGGGCGACAACGTCGCCTGGGTGCGTGAGAATCTTGGCACGGGCCGGATGGAGGTGGGGGCATGATCAACGAGGCCGACAAGGAGCGGGTGAGGCAGGCGACCGACATCGTCGCGCTCGTGGGCGAGACGGTCGTCCTCAAGCAGCGTGGCCAGGAGTTCTGGGGCTGCTGTCCCTTCCACCACGAGAAGAGCCCCTCCTTCCACGTGAACCCCGCCACGGGCCTGTGGAAGTGCTTTGGCTGCGGCAAGGGCGGCGACCTCTTCGATTACGTGCGCTATCGCGAGAGCCTCGAGTTCCCGGATGCCATCCGCTATCTCGCCGACCGTGCGGGCATTGAGCTGGAGGAGGAGCGCGGCACCCGCCGTGGTCCCCGCCGCAATCGCATCATCGAGGCCCTCGAGGCCGCACAGGACTACTACGCCACCACGCTCATGCGCGGCAAGGCGTCGGGCCCCGCGCGCGGCCGCGAGTACTTCAAGGGTCGTGGCTTTGGTGGCGCCATCTGCCGCAAGTGGCACCTGGGCTATGCTCCGGGCCACGCCTCCCTCGTCGGCCATTTGCGCGGGAAGGGCTTCTCGCCCGCCGAGATGCTCGAGGCGGACCTTGCGGTCCAGCGCAACGGGAGCCTCCAGGACCGCTTCTACGAGCGCGTGATGTTTCCCATCCACGACGAGCAGGGCCGCTGCATCGGCTTTGGCGGCCGCGTGCTCACGGATGCCAAGCCCAAGTACCTCAACACCAAGGAGACGCCCGTCTTCCACAAGTCAAAGCACATGTATGCCTTCGACTACGCCAAGGAGCAGATAGCGGCGACCGGCACCGCCATCGTGGTCGAGGGATACACCGACGTCATCGCCATGCACGAGGCGGGCTTTGGCAACGTCGTGGCGACGCTGGGCACCGCCCTGTCGCTCGACCACGTCAAGACCCTGTCGCGCTTTGCCAAGACCATCATCTGCATGTTCGACGGCGATGCCGCGGGACAGAAGGCGGCCGACGCGGCGGTCCAGTACATCGACAAGACCGAGGCCCAGCTTCGATGCGTCGTGCTGCCCGACAACCTGGACCCGGCGGAGTTCGTGGACCAGCGTGGGTCGAGTGCCCTGCGCGAGCAGCTCGACGCCTCTCGGCCCCTCATCGACTTCGTCTTCGAGAAGCGCATCGACGGCTATGACCTCAACGTGGCCGGCAGGCGCATGGCCGCCCTCGACGAGATGGCGCAGGTCCTGGCCCCGCTCAAGAACTCGCCCCTCATCGACAGCTACGTGACGCGACTCGCCGACGCCCTGGGCTTCGACAAGGCCGACGTGCGTGGTCGCGTCATGGCGGCAGCACCCTCCCAGGAGCGGCGCGAGCGCAGGACGTACGTCTCGGAGGCCCCCGAGGAGGTCCCGCCCGAGCCCGTGGTCCGCCCACGCCTCTCGGTGGACGACCGCCAGCAGCGTCGGCTCGAGTGCGAGCTCCTCTCCCTCATGGCCGCCCGCCCCGAGAGCTTCCGTGCCCATGCCACGCGCATAGGGGGGTTCTCGTGGTCGGACTCGCGCCTCGAGACCATGGCGTGGGCCATGCTCGCAACCCCCGAGGACGCGACTCCCCACGACGTAGTGCAGGCCGCCGTCCTGGTGGAGCCTGCGGCGACGCGCATCCTGGCGGGTGGCGAGATCGCGAGCTCCGAGGTGGCAGACCGCGAGGGGAGCCTCGAGTCGCTGCTCGACGCGGTCGACCTCGCCTCGACCAAGCGCAAGATCCGCTCCATCAAGGTCAGGCTCCAGGGCCAGCTGGCCCCCGAGGAGGCTGACCGGCTCTTCCGCGAGGCGACCGAGCTCCAGCGTCATGTGAACGAGTTGAGCGTTCGCATCTCCAAGGTGAATCAAACAACCTAGAAATGGGTACCATTTGCACGTCTATGCGTCGAAAGGAAGCCTGTGACCCCCACCAAGAACTCCTCCGTGAAGCTATCCCATGAGCTAGAGACCATCGTCGAGTCCGTCGTCGCCTCCGCGGCAACGAGGGAGGGGACGATCACCGAGGACGACATCCAACTTGCCATCCGCGATGTCGACGTCGACGGCGACGAGCTCTCCGACCTCTATGACGCCATTCGCGCCAAGGGCATCGACATCACCACGGCAGGCGAGGGCGAGCTCTCGCCCGAGCTCCTCGCGGCGATGGGTGCGGACGCCGATGCCGACGACACCTTCCCGCCCGACCTCGACGACGACGAGGTCGAGGACCCCGACGTCACCGAGGCAAAGGCGGCCGAGGCCATCATGGCGCCGGCCCCCAAGCCCAAGACCTCGCGCCGCAGCGCCCGCGCCAAGAAGCGCGTCCGCTCCGACGCCTCCACCGTCATGCTCACGGGCGACCCGGTGCGCATGTACCTCAAGGAGATCGGCAAGGTCGACCTGCTCACCGCCTCCGAGGAGGTCAACCTCGCCATGAAGATCCAGGCGGGCACCGAGGCCACCGACAAGCTCGAGGCCCACGAGGCCGGCGAGGCCGAGCTCACCCGCGCCGAGCTGCGCCGCCTCAACCGCATCGAGCAGATGGGCCTCGAGGCCAAGCAGGCCCTCATCAGCGCCAACCTGCGCCTGGTCGTCTCCATCGCCAAGCGCTACGTGGGCCGCGGCATGCTGTTCCTCGACCTCATCCAGGAGGGCAACCTCGGCCTCATCCGCGCGGTCGAGAAGTTCGACTACACCAAGGGCTTCAAGTTCTCCACGTACGCCACGTGGTGGATTCGCCAGGCCATCACCCGCGCCATCGCCGACCAGGCCCGCACCATCCGCATACCGGTCCACATGGTCGAGACCATCAACAAGCTCGTGCGCGTCCAGCGCCAGCTGCTGCAGGACCTCGGCCGCGACCCCACCCCCGAGGAGATCGCCGAGGAGATGGGCATGACGGCCGACCGCGTGCGCGAGATCCAGAAGATCAGCCAGGAGCCCGTGTCGCTCGAGACGCCCATCGGCGAGGAGGAGGACTCCCAGCTGGGAGACTTCATCGAGGACGCGCAGGCCGTGGCCCCGCCCGACGCCGCGAGCGACTCCATGCTCCACGAGCAGCTCGACCAGGTGCTCGACGGCCTGGCCGACCGCGAGCGCAAGGTCATCAAGTTCCGCTTCGGCCTCGAGGACGGCCATCCGCGCACGCTCGAGGAGGTCGGCCGCGAGTTCGGCGTCACGCGCGAGCGCATCCGCCAGATCGAGAGCAAGACGCTGGCCAAGCTGCGTCATCCCAGCCGCTCCGGCAAGCTCAAGGACTACATGGAGGAGTAGGCTCCCACAACGCGAACGTCACTGCCCCGGACGCCCCAGTGGCTCCGGGGCAGTCCCTTTCGGAACGTGGACAAGACGTGGGCACGAGAAAAAGCGAAGATTCGCACTTGCGTGCGGGACCTCTTTGGCTATACTACTTTCTTGCGCACACACATTCCCCGGTGGCGCAGTGGTAGCGCGGTGGACTGTTAATCCATGTGTCGTAGGTTCGAATCCTACCCGGGGAGCCAGATGGCCCGAGTGCTAACCCCTTCGCGGGTTAGCACTTTTTTGTTGGC
>CAMPCT010000087.1 GCA_946647055.1 uncultured Atopobium sp.
TTCGCGTAAGAGACATCGCGACTAGTCGTCAGTCTCCTCGTAGTAGTAGGAGTAGTCGATGCCCTTCATAAACAGCTCCCTATCGTCGATTCGGCCGGTCAAGGCACCCGTAATCAAGGCGCGGATGGGCTTGGCGTCAATGACGCTTCGCTCCATGGCCTTGAGATACTCCTGCTTGTCAATGAGCCGCCAGTCAACGCAGAGATGCAACCGCTGCTTCAGCAGCATATCGAGCCAGATCCTTGTGGCCCTACCGTTCCCCTCCATGAAGGGGTGTGCGATGTTCATCTCGACGTACTTGTCGACAATCTCGGTCGCGGTAGTGTCGGGCATGGCCTCAATCCGAGCGAACGTCTCGTCGAAGTACCTCCAGTTGGCAAATTGGAATCCGCCCTTGGAGATGTTCTTCGTCCTGATCTTGCCCGCAAAGTCGTAGAGGCCGTCAAACAGAAACGCGTGAATCTGCTGCAGCCCCTTCACGGTCCCGACGAAATCCTCGTCAAGGACGGGACTGTCCCACAATTCGTATGCGCGTCGCTTGCTCTGCTCGTCGAGCGGACTCATCTTTCCCGCAATCCAGTCGGGAAAGCCCGCGCGAACCTTTCTGGGCAGAACCATGATGAGCGCGTCAACGCCCTCCTGCCCGATGCAGTCGCTCAGATACCTCTTGCCATCGGAGGCAATCAGCCTCAGTTGTCTACAAAACGTATTCAGCTCAGGGTTCCGACGTTTGCAGGCATTCCAATAGATGCGCGGGTTCTTGCTGTCCGTCAGTGCCGCAACCACGTCAACTGCAGAGTAAAGCCAGCGCGAATCGTCATCGTCCCAAATTGCTCGGACAGCGGTCTTGTTGAAGTATCGAACCGAGGTCTTTCGGGTCATGGCGTGTGTCCTTTCCTGTTGTCTACAAATTGTAGACATCCGGAAAACGTAGGGCAAGTTGGTTGTCGCCCCTTTGTTGTTTCGAGCGGCCTCCGAGCCCGGGCACGACAGCGTACACAATTCGACCTAAGCTCTCACGTTTCCGCAGGATACGCGAAAGCTTAGGTCGAATTGTGTACACTGTTGAGCACGAGATCTTCACGTGAGGGACGTCACGGCAAATCGTTAGTCGGCCTGTCTAAATAGAACTGCTCCTTGGTCCACTCGTCAAAGTAATACGTATGCCCTGGGTGCACGAGGGCCATGCCCGAGAACAAAACGAACTCCACGTCGTTGTCGTCGGTTATCTCCCCAACGAGACCCTCAGGGCATTCATCCAGCAAATCGTAGTCGACACCAAACAGTTCGAAAGTGGCATTGGCCTCGCTCTCAATGAGAGAGAGGATGATTTCTTCCATAACCGTGTGTGCAACTATGCATTCACCGCTCTTTGCCTGCGCGCGAAGCCTCTTGATGAAAAACACGAGGGCATACATGAACTCGTAGTCATATCGAGTGAGGAACTGAGGGGGTAGGTCTCCGGCAAGCCAAGAAAAGCCTAGTTCGCCCAGATGGGTACCTTTCGGTCGTGTAGACAGCTCTGCAAGATCTTCTTTGGCGTGGTCGAGCACAATGTCGCTGCCAAGGGCAAACGATGCGGCCGTAATACGGCCGTAAGTGTTGTACAGATACGTCGACCAAGCCTTATGAGATTCGTCAATGCCACTCAGCGGATCATCCTCGACGATCGTTTCGTCATTCGGCAGTTCTTTCCAGTCCAAGACCTTCAACACTTTTGGAACCTTGTCAGAGCGAATTGATGCCCCAGACTCATAACGTGACCAGGTCTTCGTTCCCACGCCTGCTTTTCTCGCCGCTTCCTCAATCGTAAGGCCTAATGATTCGCGACGAGCCTTTATGGCCTCCCCGAGCTCTGGTGAACCTTGGCTTCTCTTAGGTGGCATATCTTCTCCTTTATGACTGGTCACTATAATGTCAGTATATTCATTTCTTGTGAGATGGCAAGTGGGGGTCCACAGTTGCCAACGCTCGCCTTAGCTGCATATCACGCAACTACGAAAATGATTTTCTTGCCTTTCGTGAATTGTCATCATATAATGACAATATTAGGAGAGGGAGGGCATGAAACCAAAGGCATCGATCGAGCTATTTCTTCGTCAGCTCAAGCAGTTTGTCGAGAAGAACTCGTTCATCTTGGTCGAAAGGGAGGCAAGCAAGCAGTTCATGGCAAGCAGGGGCATGTCAATCGAGATGCTCAGGGACTTGATTCTCTCGTTGGAACCTGCTGATTGTTTCGATGGCCCCGAACCAGACAGAGATCCACGTTATGCGGAGAAGTGGACCATAGCCGAGTTTTCACCAACTTACCTAGGTGAGCAGATCTACCTGAAGATGTCTATACGCATCGATATCGAACGAGCAAAATGCCTGTCGGTAAAGGCATATGTAGAAAGAAGAGACACCAATGACTGAGTATGTGGACACCTACTGCCCCGAGTGCGACAAAGAGGTCCATGCCAGCCTTCACGACCAGCTGACCAGCCTCTCCGTACGCGGTGAGCTTGTCACCTACTCCGAGACCGTCGCCATCTGCCCAGAATGCGGGTCGGCAATTGGCGACGCCCGCATCGAAGGTGCCAACCTCGAACGAGCCTATGCCATCTACCGCTCGATACATGGTGTCCTCTCCCCTGCCGAAGTCAAGGACCTGCGCCAGTCGTACGGCCTCTCCCTACGCGAGTTCAGCAAGTTCCTTGGCTTTGGAGAGCAGACAACCTATCGCTACGAGCACGGTGACATCCCCGACCAGTCGCACAACACCACGATGCTGAGCGCCAGGAGCGTGGAGGGGGCTCGCCTTCTCCTCTCGCAAAACGGCTCGAGGCTGAGCAGCAGGTCAAAGGCAAAGGTGGAGCAGCACATCCAGAATATGGCTGACGGCGCTGCAAGTGAAGTCCAACCTGGCCCCACCCTCGAGGCGAGGGAAACCGACACCCCCTCTGCTGTGAACGGGTATCGAAGGCTCGACATGGACCGAGTCGCAGCGCTCGCGTTCGAGCTCGCAAACAGGTGCCATGAGCTGTACTGGACCAAGTTCCAGAAGGCCATGTTCTTTGCCGACATGGTGGGATTCGAGCGCAGCAGTCGCTCGCTCACGGGGCTCAGCTACGCACACGCCACCTATGGCCCCGTCATGGACCGTAAGGACGAGGTTCGCTATCGCCTTGCCAGCCGCAGGGCTGTGGACTTCCGCGAATGTGGTTGGGGTGAGGTGCTTGTCCCCGTACATCAAGAGGGGCAGCCTTTCAGCCCAATGGAGCTGGCGATCATCGCCGAGGTCGCGGATTTCGTCAACTCCTTCGACACCGCCAGCGAGCTGTCCGATTTCTCGCACGGGCTGAGCTGTTGGAAGGCAAGTGCTGACGGCGAGATCATCGAGTACACGAGCAATGACGGCGAGGTAGGGAGCGCCATGACCAAGTGGATGGCCCAGCTCGAGACCGCATGACAGACTGCAGCTGGGCTGGCGATTGTTGCTCGTCAGCCCAGCACGTTCGTCGCAAGTTAGCTGTCACCCGCCCCTACAGCAGGGCCTTGACGCACTCCTCAACCTTGGCCATGTCCGCCGTGGGCTCGAAGCGCGCGACGACGTTGCCCTCGCGATCGATGACGAACTTGGTGAAGTTCCACTTGATGTCGGGCTTCTTGTCCCAGTCGGGGTCGGCCTCGGCAAACATCTTCTCCAGGAGCGGTTTGAACTCGTGCTCGTCGAAGCCCTCGAAGCCCTTCTCGGCCTTGAGGAAGGTATAGAGCGGCAGCTCGTTCTCGCCGTTGACGTCGGCTTTCTTCATCTGCGGGAAGGTCGTGTTGAAGTGCATGGTGCAGAACTCGTGGATCTCGTCGTCGGTGCCGGGGGCCTGCCCGCCAAACTGGTTGCAGGGGATGTCCAGGATCTCGAGGCCCTGCTCGTGGTAGTCGCGGTACATCTGCTCGATGGGCTCGTACTGGGGCGTGAACCCGCAGCCGGTGGCCGTGTTGACGACCAGGATGACCTTGCCCTTGTACTCCGCGAGGTTCAGCTCCTCGCCCTTGCCGGTGGTGATGGTGTAGTCGTAGATCATGGTCGCGCCCTCGTTCTGTCTGTTGATGTGCCTGCCGACCCTATGGTGCGGCATCCCATATCCAAATGTCAAAGGCGCGTCCTGGCGCCGGTGCCGGAGGGTCTGCAAACCCGCAAATCGCGAAATGATAGTCAGACTATCATTTCACGATTCTGGCCAAAACAACATTGGGGGGGTCCCGCCCCTCTCGCGCACGGGTCCCGCCCCCTCGCGCGCCCCACACGGCGGCGCCCCCACCCGCGCGTGATATAGTCATTCGCAGCCCCTGCCCGCCACGACGCACGCGCGACTCACCATGCCCAACGTCCAACAGATAGCCCAGGAGATGCTCGCCGGCGTGGAGGTCATCCTCCCCTACTTCGCGGTGCTTGCCACGACGGCCTTCCTCATCCGCTACTTCACCAACATCAAGGACGAGATCTTCCGCAAGCTGCTCCACATGGTCCTCGTCGTCGCCCTCATGTTCTGGCCGTTCGTGTTCGACCACTGGTACACGGCCGCGCTCACCGCCCTTTTGTGCATCGTGGTCTTCTACCCCGTGCTTGCCCTGCTCGGACGCATCGACGCCTTCTCCAGCTTTGTCAACGAGCGCTCGACCGGCGAGTTCAAGGCGAGCCTGACGCTGGTGCTGCTCATGTATGCCACCGTCCTCGCGCTGTGCTGGGGCTGGCGCGGCGAGCGCATCCTCTCCGTCGCGGCCATCAGCGCCTGGGGCTACGGCGACGCGACCGCCGCCCTCGTCGGCAAGCGCTTTGGTCGCCATCACATCGAGGGTCGCCTGGTCGAGGGCCGCAAGAGCCTCGAGGGCAGCCTCGCCATGTTCGTGGTCTCGTTTGTCAGCGTGCTTGTCGTCCTTGTCATCCGCGGCGGCATGACCTGGCCCCACCTGCTGCTCACGGCGCTTGTCACCGCCCTCGTCACCACCGTCGTCGAGCTCGTCTCGCACCACGGCAACGACACCGTGACCTGCCCGCTTGCCGCGACGGCCGTCCTCATTCCGCTCACGTGGCTGTTGGGAGGGTGATCGCATGAGCGACGCGGCCGACAAGAGCGGCAGCCGGACGCTTCTCGTGTCCGTCCTCATGAGCGCGCCAGGACCGCTCGTCATGGGCCTGGGCTTGCTCGTCGGACGAAGCTCCACCCAGCTCGCCGACTTCTTCCGACGCAGCGCGGAGCTCTTAGCCATCATCGTGTCGTTCGTGGTCTTTCGCCGGACGCACCGCGAGGGCTTCTCCGACCCCGACCTTCGCGTGCAGATGGAGCGCCGGTCCAACTACTTCGTGGGCTGGATGATGTGTCTGAGCGGCTCGTTCATGGTCGCGCTGGCGCTGTTTGGCGGCAGCGAGGACAAGGGCAACGTCGTGGCCGGCCTTGCCATCGCGGGCATGGGCGCCATCGCCAACACCATCTTCTGGATTCGCTACACCGTGCTCAGCAAGCGCAGCGACAGCGCGATCCTTGCCGTCCAGAGCCGACTCTACCGGGCAAAGTCGCTGGTCGACATCTGCGTCACCACCGTGCTTGTCGTCGTCATGCTCATGCCGGGCACCCCGCTTGCCCGCTGGCTCGACCTCGCGGGCTCGCTGGTGGTGGCCCTCTACCTGGTGTGGTGCGGCATCAGGACCGTCCTCGAGAACCGACGCGCGGCAGCGTAGCCCGAGCGCACGCCGTCCCCGCCTTTCCCGCGGTATCCCGTTGGACGATAATGGACACGACAGCCAGCTCGGCAAGGGAGGCGACATGGGTCTTCGGTTCAGGAAGTCGGTCAAGATTCTGCCCGGCGTGAAGGTCAACCTCTCGGGCTCGGGCGTGAGCGTGACCGTTGGCCCGCGCGGCTTCACGCACACCATCGGCAAGAACGGCATCTACCGCAACCTCAGCCTCCCCGGGACGGGCATCTATTCCCGGGAGAAGGTCGCCGACCTCCCCGGCAGCAAGGGCAAGGGCGGCTCGGGCAGTGGCTCCCGCGGCAACTCCGGCCGCAGCACCAAGCGCCTCACCAGCGTGGGCACGACCACCTCGCGCGCGCCTTCGGTGCCCGCCGCCGTGCGCGAGTGGCGCGCCTACACCGGCGAGAGCGACCCGCAGGTCACCATCGACATCTCCCCCGAGGGCACCGTCACGCTCCTCGACGCGCGCGACCAGGCCATCACCGACCCCACCCTCATCAGCATCATCAAGCGCACGCCCCAGTACCGCGAGCAGATGCCGGTGCTACGCGAGCAGCACCGCGCCGAGGTCGCAGCCGTGGTCGCCGAGCACGCCGCCGCCAACGACGCGGTCATCAAGATCTGTCGCCGCTCCCCGCAGGTCCTTGCCCGCAGCGACTTCGAGAAGGCACTCGAGGACCTTGAGCAGGGACGATTTGACCTGTCGGAGCCGGAGCCCACGGCTGCGCCAGAGCAGTCGCCGGTCGAGGCGCCGGCTCCCGCGCCAACCCCGGCGAGCAAGCCCGCGAGCAAGTACCTCGACCGTGAGCTCGCGCGGCAGTTTGACGAGGAGCTGCGCCAGTGGGAGGCGACCCACGCAACAGCTGCGCCCGAGCCCACACCTGCATCGGCACCTGTGACCGAAGCCGACCAAGAGCTGGTGGACCAGCTCAAGCAGGCTTGCCAGATGGCCCTCGACGGCGACGAGGACTACGTCGAGTCCGTGGCCGAGGAGTGGATGTCCCGCTGCGACATCCCCCTCGAGATCTTCACGCAGTTCGAGTACCGCGAGCAGGAGCATTGCCTCATGGTCGACCTCGACCTGCCCGAAATCGAGGACCTACCCGGGCAGGTCGCGACCCAACTTGCCAACGGCGACCTGCGGACCAAGGACAAGTCGCAGACGCAGCTGCGCCGCGAGTACGCGGAGTGCGTGTTTGGCCTCGCCGTGTACGTCGCGGCCAACCTGCTCAACATCAGCCCCGCCATCGAGGAGGTCGTCGTGTCCGGCTACACGCAGCGCCGAGACCGCGCGGGAGACCTTGTCGACGACTACCTCTTCTCGGTCAGGTTCCCCCGCTGGGCGCTCGACGGCGTGGACTTCGAGGCAATGGACCCCGAGGAGTTCTGCCTTGGGCTCGAGAGTCGCTGCAGCATGACCGCCACCAAGGTGTTCAGGGCAATCGAGCCGTACGAGTAGGGCCGACTGCCCGATCCAGCCGCCTCGCCCGCCTTGTCGATGCTCCCTTGGCCACCGACGCACTTGACATAAGCACCTTATATGCAAAGGACGGCATAGCTGATGCACTTTGCGGCGCCGTACCCTCAAACCCTGCAGCGCACATTTGCGAAACTGCCAAAAAATCGAGCTTTTAGGAAGAAATGGGGTGCGATTTCACAGCCCGGGCGATACAACACCCTCGTTTCCGCAGGTAGTCGGTACCGGTTTTCGCGTGTATCACCAGGGCACACCTCGATTCTTCCTAAAACCTCGATTTTTTGGCATTTCCACGATTCTGTGCTGCAACGCTCCCCCAAAAGGCTGCTCCAACAAGCGGTTGCCATCCTGTCACGCCCCCGTCGCCCGACAATCGCGGCGCGTCAGTCGTATCCTTGGTGACAGCAACCGGCAAGGAGGCCCCCATGAGGAACACGCACACGTCCCTGCTCGCAGCCGCCTTCGTGGCGATGGCGCTCACGCTCTCCGCCTGCGGCTCCGCACCCGCACCAGATCCCGAGCCCACGACCATCGTCGAGGGAACACCGGTGCTCTTCTTCTTTGACAACACGGGCGCGACCCAACTGCGCGAGGACATGGAGGCGGGCAACGTGCCCCTGTCGTGCACCGTCCTCTACGACGAGTCGGGCTGCCGTCCCGAGGTGACGGTCACCGACCCCGACACCATCGCCGAGCTCTACGATCGCTTCTCGCAGATGATCGTGCTCGAGGACGGCGAGGCCATGGGCGTCACCGACTCATACCACTACATCGCCTTCACGCTGCAGGACGGCACCACCGTGAGCTGGGGCTTTGAGGGTGCGGGGGCCATCTGCGACGGGTCCGACCTCCTCGCGGTGAGCGACGAGGGCGGGCTTTGGCAGCTCGTGCGCGAGCTCCAGCAACCGCTCATGGACGACGGGGA
>CAMPCT010000088.1 GCA_946647055.1 uncultured Atopobium sp.
TGAGGTTGCGGATGCCCACGGCCGAGATCATGCCGTAGAGCACGAGCGACACGCCACCGATGACAGCCGAGGGCATGGCGCCAATGATGGCGGCGAACTTGGGGCAGAACGAGAGCAGGATGGCGAAGCCAGCGGCGATGCGGATGACGCGCGGGTCAAAGACCTTGGTGAGGGCGAGCACGCCGGTGTTCTCGCCGTAGGTGGTGTTGGCGGGAGCGCCAAACAGCGAGGCCAGGATGGTGGCGAGGCCGTCGCCCAGGAGCGTGCGGTGCAGGCCCGGCTCCTTGATGTAGTTGCGGTTGCAGGTGGAGCTGATGGCGGAGATGTCACCGATGTGCTCGATCATGGTCGCGAAGGCGATGGGCATGATGGTGATGATGGACGTGATCGCAAGGCCGCTGTCCATGCCATTGGTGAAGAGGCTGAGGGCGGTGTTGTTCCAGTCGACGGGAAGCCCGACCCAGGGGGCAGCTGCGATGGCCGCGAAGTCGACGTCACCCAGGATGGCGGCGAGGATGAACGAGGCCACGACACCCAGCAGGATGGGCACGACCTTGACCATGCCCTTGCCAAAGATGTTGCACAGGATGATCACGACGATGGCGACGATGGCGACACGCCAGTCGGCCGAGCAGTTGTTAATGGCGGAGCTGGAGAGGATGAGGCCGATGCAGATGACGATGGGGCCGGTCACCACGGGCGGGAAGTACTCCATGACACGCTCGGTGCCAAAGGACTTGAAAAGTGCGGCAAGGACGAGGTAGAGGCAGCCGGCAGCGGCAACGCCCAGGCAGGCATAGGGCAGAAGCTCCGCCTCGCCGTTGGGGGCGATGGCGGCGTAGCCGGCGATGAAGGCGAAGGAGGAGCCCAGGAACGCAGGGACCTTGCCCTTGGCGAGGAAGTGGAAGAGCAGGGTGCCGAGGCCGGCAAAGAGCAGGGTCGCCTGGACGGAGAGACCCGTCAGGGCAGGCACGAGGACCGTCGCGCCAAACATGGCGAAGAGGTGCTGGAGGCCAAAGAGCACCATCCTCGGGGTGCCGAGCGTCGTGGCATCATAGATCGCGTCGGGGGCGTCCTCCTGGCCCATGGTCTCGATGTCGTCGATTGCCATATGCATACTCCTTAATGACGTGTTGGAATCACACCACACAAACCTTCAATATGATACAGAAGGAAAAGGTCCCAAGGTCCATCAACGGCCAAGAAACAGGGCGGAACCATACGGTCCCGCCCTTTCTACGCAAATCTGACTCGAAGCTACAACCTATGCCTGGCCACCAAACCAGTCGGCGTAGAGCGCGTCGTAGGTGCCATCGTCCTTCATGTCGGCCAACGCCTGGTTGAGGGCGGCGGTGAGACCGGGGTTGTCCTTGGAGACGACGATGCCGTACTGCTCGCCCGTCGGAATCTCGACGGCGACGCGAAGGTCGGTGTAGGAGCTGTTGCAGAGGTACGCCATGACGGGCAGGTCGGCGACGACAGCCGCATAGAGGCCGGTCTGGCAGCCCGTGAGGCACTGGATGGCGTCGTCAAGCGTGACGCAGGTGGCGTTGGGGAGGTTCTCGCGCACCCACACCTCACCGGTGGTGCCAGCCTGGACGGCGATCTGGATGCCATCGACGTTGAGGTCGTCGGCAGTCGCGACCTCGGAGTCGGCCTTGGTGACGATGGACTGGTTGGAGTCCATGAAGGGCTCGGTGAAGTCGATCTCGAGGGCACGCTCGTCGGTGATGGTGAAGCTGGCGGCGCCGATGTCGGCCTTGCCGCCCTGCTTGATCATGGGGATGATGGTGTCGAACTTCACGGGCGGCAGATAGGTCGTGGTGAGGCCGATGCGGCTGGCAAGCTCGTTGACCAGGTCGATCTCGAAGCCCTCGGGCTGGTCGGAGCCCGCGGGGATGGACTCCATCGACGGATAGGCCATGTCGGAGGCGACGGTGAGGACGCCCTCGGTGATGGTGGTGAACTCGGACGCGTCAGCCGGCGCGGCGTCGCCGCCGTTGTCACCGCCGCCGTTGCCACCACAGGCGGCAAGGGTCAGGGCGAGCAGGCCGGAACCGCTCAGAAACGCCCTACGAGAAAGGTTGTGGCTCATGATATCCCCCAGTCAGGTTGGTCACGCCGTTGTCCGCGACCGCCCTTTGGTGGCCGTGCGACCATCCGGGCCGCGTGCGTGATGCAAACAGTTTGCCGCAATAACATTACGTGTGGGTTACAAATAGCGAATATGTTTGTCTCAAACAAGCGATATGGATGCATTAAACAGGGAACAATATCCGCTGTTTTACGCAATTCTCCCCTATAGAATGAATAGTCAGTCAGTCAGGCTGCAAAACGCCCTGCTATGCATTTGCCAGAAGCGTTCACACGGTTTTGCGAGCGTTGCAGACAAGTGCCCGCGCATTGCCTACCACCTGGCCAGCCAGGACCTCCCAGAGCACGCCGCGACGACGACGGAACGGGCGGACAGGCCATCTCGCATGTCACGCATGCCGACGCGCACGTCGAGGCGGAAGCCAAACGGCCCATAGCCCTGCTCGATGAGTATGACTCCCAAGGCGGGGTCATACCAGTCGGTCCCCTCGACGGCTGCGGTGACGGACTCGCGGATGTCCCGTTCGACCTCGACCATGTCGGCCTCGGGGTGGATGTCGAGCGGAATGGTGACGGTGCGCTCGGACGTGGGGCTGAACTTGCGCAGGGTGGTGGTGTTGAGGACCGAGTTGGGAATCACGATGACGTCCTCGAGGATGTTCTTGATGGTCGTGGAACGCCAGGTGACGTCGGTGACCCAGCCCTGGTAGGAACCCACCTCGATGTAGTCGCCAACCTCGATGACGCGGCCGAGCATGAGCCCCAGGCCCGAGATGATGTTGGAGATGGTGCTCTGGAGGCCAAACGAGATGGCGATCGAGGTGATGCCCAGGGCAGCGACGAAGGCCGTCGGCTCAACCCCAAAGACCGGCTTGAGCACGGACAGCAGAGCAAGGAACCAGACGAGGGCACGCACGATGTTGACGAAGATGGTGCCGCTGGGAATGCTCGCGCGGTCGAGGATCCTCTTGGTCGCTCGCACCGCCACGTGCTGGATCACAGAGAAGACCGCGACGGTGACGACAAGGATGAGTCCCTTCTGGACGAACGCGTTCTCGAGCAGCTCCATGTCCTATCCCTCCACCTTGACGATGGGTGCGAAGCCCTTCATGAGCTTCTTGACCTTGCCCGTGCGGCTGAACTTGACGTCTATGGTATCGCCTTGCGCTGCCACGACGACACCCGGCCCAAAGGTCTTGTGCGAGACGTGGTCTCCCGGCGCAAAGGCCTCGGCAGCCTTGCCTGGGTCCTTGCGGATGGCACTGGGACGCGCGGGGACGGACGTCTTTGCGCCCAGGTTGCTCGACCTGGTGGCCGAGCCAAACACGCGCCCACCATACATGTCCTGGCCGCGACCACTGCCAAAGGTGCCATGGCGGTCACCGCGCTTGTCCCAGCCCGTGCCCGAGAAGCCCTGTGACCCGATGCCCACCGGCTTGAGGTGCTCCTCGGGTATCTCGTTGACAAAGCGACTGCGTGGATTGGCCTGGGTGGAGCCGTAGGTACGACGCGTCGCGGCATGGGTGAGGTAGAGCCGCCTCTCGGCACGCGTGATGGCCACGTAGGCCAAGCGGCGCTCCTCCTCGATGGAGGCGGGATCGCCGTTGTAAGTGACGTGCGGGAAGATGCCGTCCTCGAGGCCTGCGACAAAGACGACGGGGAACTCGAGGCCCTTGGCCGAGTGGACCGTCATGAGGGTGACGGCGCTCGTCTGTCCCGCCAGGGAATCGAGGTCGCTCCTGAGGGCGAGCCACTCCATGAGGGCGGGGAGCTTCTCGGCGGCGATGGGGGGCAGCTCCGCGCCTTCCCCGGGCTCAACGCTCGCTTCGCTCGCTCGCTCCGCGAAATCGCCCGGGGAAGGCGCGGAAGCTGCCTCGTCGTCGAAAGTTCTACCCGCGGTAGCCATAAGGTCAAGGGCGTCCTGGGTCGCGTCCTCATCGTCCAGCTCTCCAGCGGCAGCCAGCTGCTCCAGGCTCTCGAGAAGCTCGACCTCGTCGCCATGCGTCTCGTCGAACTCGGCGGCGACGCCGTAGAACTCGCGGATGTTCTCGATGCGGCCGTCCGCCTCGATGGTGTGCTCCGCCTCGAGCGCCTTGATGAGGCCTGCCGAGTCGACTATCGCCTCGACCACGTCTGCGAGCTCTCCCGAGACATGACGCCCCTTCTCGACGATCCCGCAGAACTCCGCAAGGGCGTTGCGCACCTTGGCACCCAGGAGTCCCTGCTCGGCAATGCAGGCCTGGGCCGCCGAGAAGAACGAGATGCCGTTCTGGACCGCGAACGCCGAGATCTTTGCGATGGACGTGGAGCCGATGCCACGACGTGGGGTGTTGATGACGCGCAGGGCAGAGACGTCGTCGTCCGGGTTGACGACGAGCTTGAGGTAGGCCATGACGTCACGAATCTCGGCACGGTCGAAGAAGCGCGTGCCACCCACGATCTTGTAGGGCACGCCCGCGCGCAGGAACATGTCCTCGAGGACGCGCGACTGGGCGTTGGTGCGGTAGAAGACGGCCATGTCGTCGTAGCTGGTGCCGCCATCATGAAGCTTCTCGATCTCGGAGCCTATCCAGCGGCCCTCGTCACGCTCGTCGGCAGCCTGGTACAGGCGGATGGGCTCGCCGTCGCCAGAATCGGTGAACAGGCGCTTGGGCTTGCGCCGGGAGTTGTTGGCCACCACGGCGTTGGCCGCCTCGAGGATGTGGCCGGTCGAGCGGTAGTTCTGCTCGAGGCGAATGACCTTGGCGTCGGGGTAGTCCTTCTCGAAGTCGAGGATGTTCTGGATGTCGGCCCCGCGCCAGGAGTAGATGGACTGGTCGTCGTCACCCACCACCATGAGGTTGCGATGCGCCGCAGCCAGCAGGTTGGTGATCTTGTACTGGACGTGGTTGGTGTCCTGGTACTCGTCCACGGAGATCTGGCGGAAGCGGTCCTGGTAGCCGGCAAGCACACGCGGGTTCTTGCTCAGGAGCTCGTAGGCGTTGACGAGCAGGTCGTCGAAGTCCATGGCGTTGGCACGCGCGAGCCTCTTCTGCAGCTCCATGTAGACCTGGGCGGTCTTGCGCGCCGGTGGGTTGTCCGCCTGGTCGCTCATGTCCTCAGCGCTCACCAGCGCGTTCTTTGCGGCAGAGATGCGGGAACGAACCATGTTGATGGGGTACTGCTTCTGGTCGATTCCCAGGTCATCCATGATGTTGCGGACGAGGCGACGCGAGTCGTCGTCGTCATAGATGGTGAAGTTGGACGTGTATCCCAGGAGTTCCGCGTCCTCGCGCAGCATGCGCACGCACATGGCGTGGAAGGTGCACACCCACATGCCGCGGGTTCCGCCGGGAAGGAGCGCCCCCAGGCGCTCGCGCATCTCGGCGGCCGCCTTGTTGGTGAAGGTGATGGCCAGGACCTGCCAGGGGCGCACGCCCTCGTCGGCAATCATGTGGGCGATGCGGTAGGTGAGTACGCGGGTCTTGCCGGAGCCGGCGCCAGCCAGCACCAGCAGCGGTCCGGACGTGCACTCCACCGCCTCGCGCTGGGCGGGGTTGAGGGTATCGAGGTCGAGGGGCATGCTTCTCTCCTTGCGTCGTTTTGTCCTAGAAGAGTCTAGCGGGTGGAGCGGACAAAACCGCGCGGCACACGGAGATTGCCCTAACCCTCCAGGCAGTGAGCCAGCAGGGCCTCGCAACCCTCACGCACGTCTCGATAGGTCGCGTCGAAGTCACCCGTGTACCAGGGGTCGGCCACATCGTGCGGGCGGGCCGTGAAGTCCATGAGCTTGGAGACCTTGCCGTCCGGGTCGCTCCCCAGGATGCGCATGATGCCCCTCATGTTGCTTGCGTCCATGCCGATGATGTGATCGAAGCGCGCGTAGTCGGCCCGTGTGAGCAGGCGCGCCCGATGGTTGCCACAGGGGATGCCCACCTCGGCCAGCTTGCGGCGAGTGCCTCGATGCGGTGTGTTGCCAATCTCCTCGGTCGTCATGGCCGCCGAGTCAATGTCGAACTCGTGCGTGAGCCCAGCCTCGTCAACGAGGTGCTGCATGACGTACTGCGCCATGGGCGAGCGACAGATGTTGCCATGGCAGACAAAGAGGATCGAGGTCATGGGCACTCCCTCTGCGAAATGGTCCCTTCCAGCGTGAAAAGCCTACCACGAACCCAACAAAATACTTCACTCCACCGTCATAAAGCGGGATTACAATCGCAAACAGAATGTTCCTGCGTGGAAGGTGGTCCCATGAACACGGCAAAGATCGCCATCATCTGTGATTCGGGAACCGACGTCCCCGCCTGGTTCGCCAAGGAGCACGACGTTCGCGTCGTCCCCCTGGGCATCACCTACTCCGACGGCATCACGCTACGCGCCGGCGTCGACATCACCGAGTCCGAGGTCGTGGCTCGCTTTGCCCAGGAGATTCCCACCACCTCGCTGCCCTCTCCCCAGGACATCCGCGATGCCTTCGACCAGGCGCGCGCCGACGGCTACGAGCGTGCCGTGATGGTCACCATCTCGTCGGGCCTCTCGTCGACCAACCAGACCTCGCACCTCATCGCCTCCCAGCTGGAGGACTTCCCCATAATCGTCATCGACACGCTGAGCATTGGCGTCGCCGCAGGCCTCGTCGTCATGGCAGCGGCAGAAATGGTCGAGTCGGGCGTTCCCTTCGAGGCGCTCGAGGACAAGCTCAATCTTCTCTCCAAGTTCACGAAGGTCTTCTTCTGCGTGAAGGACCTCAAGTACCTGCGCAAGGGCGGTCGCATCGACGCGCTCACCTATCGCATTGGCTCCGTCCTCAACATCAAGCCCATCATCTGGTGTGACGAGGTGGGCTATTACCGCACCTACCGCAAGGGTCGTGGCTGGGACAAGGCCCTGCGCCAGGAGTTCAAGTGCGTCCAGGAGTTCGCGGAGAAGAACGTCCGCTCACGTCTCGCCGTTGCCTGCACCGATGCCTCGAAGTGCTTCGAGATGGTCGAGGGCTGGATGCGCGAGAGCGTCCCCAACATCGTCGAGATCGTGCGCGCGGGCATCTCGCCGGCATTGCTCGTCCACACCGGCCCCGAGCTGGTGGGCATGGCCGTCCAGCCTGATTGGCACACGCTCTAGGCAACAAGCGACAGCAAGCCTCTCGTCTCTGTGTCACCTGCTGGCACAGTGGTCGTCGTCTCGGACGACTGTGCCACCTGCCGGCACAGTGGAAACGTTCCCGACGTGAAGACCCGCCTCCAGCCACCCCCACTGTGTCACCTGCTGGCACAGTAATTGCCGCCCCGGACGACTGTGTCACCTGCCGGCACAGCAAAGGGCCCCGGGCGGCGTGCCCGGGGCCCCTCAGCCTAAGTGTCGCGACGTGCTAGTGGATGGTGTCCTGGAAGAACTCCCACGCCTCGGCATCGGTGGCACCCTCGTGGACGATCATACGAATCGCCTGGGCCATGGCCTCGGGATACGGGCACTGGAAGATGTTGCGGCCCATGTCGACGCCGTGGGCGCCCTTCTGCATGACGTTGTATGCCATGGCAAGGGCATCACGCTCGGGAAGCTTCTTGCCGCCGGCCACCACGATGGGCACGGGGCACGCCGCGACGACTTCCTCGAAGTCCTCGCAGTCGTAGGTCTTGACGATCTGGACGCCCATCTCGGCAATGATGCGCGTGGCGAGCTTGAAGTAGCGACCGGTGCGGGCCATGTCCTTGCCCACGGCGCAGACGCCCAGGGTGGGGATGCTGTAGCGGAAGCCCTCGTTGATGAGATAGCTCAGGTTGTCGAGGCTCTCCAGCTGACCGTCGCCGCCGATGAAGACCTGGCAGGCCATGCAGTCGGCGTTCAGGCGGATGGCATCCTCGACGTCGACCGCGACGACCTCGTGG
>CAMPCT010000089.1 GCA_946647055.1 uncultured Atopobium sp.
CGGCTCCCAAAACGCGACCTGTACCGGGTACGGCTCCGGTTTTGCGACCTGTACCGGGGCACTGCAAACCCCTTGATTCCGAAGACGCGAATGGATTGCGCTCCAACCATGCGATGCCTGCCGATGGGTGGTACCCTACATCATGTGGGTCCCGCAGAGTACGTTGGAGTTGTCATGAGTCGTCACCTTGCCAAGCGTTCCCTTGCCCTGTTCGCCGTCTTGGTCCTCTCGTTTGGGCTCGTTCTCGGGCTTGCTGGCTGTGGCCATGGCGACGAGGACGCCATCAGGGCGCAGGTCTCAGCCGAGTTCGATCGCATACGCGACACAAGTGAGGAGAACGTGCGCTCGCAGCTGGGCGACGAGGCGTTCCAGGCAATCCAGGACAAGGGAATCGACCCCGTCGCCGTGTATGCGGCGCTCTATGGGGGCCTTCAGTACGAGGTGACCGATGTCTCCATCGAAAAGGACGTCGCGCAGGTATCGCTCACGCTTACCGTCGTTGACGTCCAAGCGGTCGTCAATGGCTACAAGGAGAGCGTTGCCACGTGGGCATCCTCGGACGATGCGACCTACACCTTTGACCAGTCTGGCCAAGAGGGCCTCGAGAGCGAGGTCATGCGCATGCTGGGCGAGGCGCTCACGGCATCGGAACTCCCCACGACGACCAGGGAGGTCACCATCGCGCTGCATCGTGGCGAGGACGGAACGTGGACTCCCGCGGACGGCTCGCAGGTCAGCAGCCTCCTGTTTGGCGGCACCAGCTTGGAGAGCCTGCTTGCCTAGGCACGACGATAGGTGACGAAGATGAAGGGAATGCCCTCGTCGGTCTCGCCCTCGTCGGAGAGGTCCTCGATTACCCAGGCCGGGTCCTCGTCGAGGTTGGGGAAGAAGGCGTCAGCCGGACACAGGCAACCGTTCTTGGTCACGAAGACGCGCTCGCAGTGGGGGAGCATCTGGCGGTAGACGCTTGCCCCGCCAATCACGTAGACGGTCTCGGGGTCCTCGTTGGCGACTGCCTCGATTGCCTCTGCCACGCTATGGACGGGTTCGACGCCTTCAGGGGCATAGTCGGGATTGCGCGTGAGCACGATGTTGCGGCGGTCCCTGAGGGGGCGTCCACCGGGGAAGCTCTCGAGCGTGGTGCGGCCCATGATGACGGTGCCGCCCTTGGTATGGCGCACGAAGGACTCCATGTCCTCGCGGTTGCGGACCAAGAGGCTGCCCTCGTGGCCAATGCCCCAGTCCTGGCACACGGCGACTATCGCGTTCATTGGTTCTCCCTTGTCAGCCCCTGCCGACCTACACGGCGATGGGGATGCCCTTGATCTGCTCGCCGGTCTGGTAGTCCTCGACGATGAGGTCGTCGGTCGTGAAGGCGTAGAAGTCGGTGACGTCGGGATTCAGGCGCACCTTGGGCGCAGGCAGCGGCGTGCGCTTGATGAGCTCCTTCACGATGGGCACGTGACGGTCGTAGATGTGCGCGTCGACGATCATGTGGACGAGTTCGCCGGGTACCATGCCACTCGCCTGGGCGACCATCATGAGCAGGATGGAGTACTGGCAGACGTTCCAGTTGTTGGCTGCCAGCACGTCCTGGCTGCGCTGGTTGAGCACCATGTTGAGCGTCAGCTTGCCATCCTCGCGCCTCTCGTCGGTCACGTTGTAGGTGACGGAGTAGGCGCAGGGGTAGAGGTGCATCTCATGGAGGTCGGCGAAGGTGTACATGTTGGTGATGATGCGGCGGCTGAACGGCGTCTCGCGGAGGTCCTTGAGGACGCGGTCCATCTGGTCGTAGTCACCGTCGGCATAGTGGGAGACCTGGCCGATCTGGTAGCCGTATGCCTTGCCGATGGAACCGGTCTCGTCCGCCCATTCGTCCCAGATGTGGGGCTTGAGGTCGTGGATGTTGTTGGACTTCTTCTGGTAGATCCAGAGGATCTCGTCCATGCAGCTCTTGAGGCCCGTGCGGCGAAGGGTGAGCGCGGGGAACTCCTCGCGCAGGTCATAGCGGTTGCAGACGCCAAAGCGCTTGATGGTGTAGGCGGGAGTGCCGTCCTCCCACCGAGGGCGGACCTTCTGGCCTTCGGTGGTCGTGCCGTTCTCGATGATGTCGGTGCACATCTGGATGAAGAGGTCGTCTGCCTTGCTCATGGATGCCTCCCGCGTGGTAGTGGTCCTGTCGTGCAGATGCCTAGGCGTTCTCTGTCTCGCCATCCAGAATCTCGCCGAAGTCGGGGGACACGGGGTCGTCCTCCAGCTGGCTCTGGAACTCCTCGTACTCCTCGAGGCTGAACTCGTCGCCGTACTCCTCATAGAGCTCGCCCATGAGCTCGCCAAAGGCGCTTCCCACAACCCTGCCTGCCTGCGTCAAGAGGACGCAGAGCAAGACGGTCGCGACGGCAAACACGATGTAGGCCATGGGGCCCGACGTGTTGGCGGAGTCGTTGGTGGTTGCGCTCGCGCTCTCGATGGCGGGTGCGGCCTGCTGCGCCAGGGGCTGTGCATAGGGGTACTGCTGAGATTGGCTGGTGTCGTCGACCATGTCTCTCCCTTCCCGTAACCCTTCCTATGATAGCGCGTGAGAGGGTTTCTGTTCGGCGTCTATCCCGCGTCTTCTTCCGTCGTCGCGGTCACCGTGTAGGCCGCCTGGGCCTCGGCGATCATGTCCGCATTGGTCTCGCGACCGGCCGCGTTGACGGCAGCCACGTCGTCGGGCTCGCCAAAGACGTGGCGGTAGTAGTCGGTGGTGAGGACGCCGTTGCAGTAGCTGATCCTGTTGGAGACCATGGCGGAGGTCGCCTCCACATAGCCCTCGGGAACCTCGACGCCTTCGTTGGGAACGAACTCGCCCGACCCGGCATAGTAGGTGCCCAGGGCACTTCGCCAGTCGTAGGAGAGGTCATAAACAAGGGGCTCGGCGTCGCTGAAGACGTCGCGTCCGGGCAGCAGGCGGGAGTCCCACTCGCAGCCAAAGAGGTTTGCCAGCGTGGGCAGGACGTCGAGCGAGAACGTGGGCGTGTCCACGACGATGGGCTCCTCGTCCTCAAGGGAGCCGCTCCAGAGGATGAGGCGGTTGTGGTCGCGCTCGAAGTACGAGGTGACCTCGTAGCCGTAGAGCTCGGAGAGGTAGGGGAGGCTGCCGAGCGGACCGTCGTTGTCGAGCCCGTAGGGGAAGTGGTCGGCACTGATCACGATGACCGTGCGGTCGGCGATCCCCAGCTCCTCGAGCCTCCCGACAAGCCACTCCATGGCGCGGTCGAGCTCGACGTTGGACGCCAGGTATCCCTTGACGCGGTCGGAGTACTCGAGGCCCTCGACGGCCTCCCAGTTCTTCTGGGCCATCATGTTGTCCCAGGGGTCATAGTTGGAGTGCCCCGAGACGCTCATGTAGTAGATGTCGAACGGTGCCTCCATGCCATAGAGGTTGTCGAAGGTACCCTGGATCATCTCGAGGTCGGACTCGGGCCACTGCCAGGTGACCCACTGCTCCATGCCATTGCCATAGCCCATGTAGCCGTTGCTGTAGCCCAGGTTCACGTGTGTGCGATCGCGTCCGTAGTAGGTGTAGGTGTTGTTATGGAACGCCCATCCCGCATAGCCCATGCGATTGAGCAGATTGCCCATGGTGGTCCAGTTGTTGTGGTCGGCGGTCATCTTGACCGAGCTGCCGCCCTGGGTGGCGAGCAGGCCAAAGAGGTTCGCGCATTCCCCGCCCGTGGTGCCGGCGGTGTCGAACTGGTAGTAATCGGTGAACTGGATGCCCTTGGTGGCCATGCGCCAGAGCGTGGGCGTCGTGTCCTCGCGGATGGCCTCGGCTGTGAACGCCTCGGCGGAGATGAAGATGAGGTTGTAGCCGCGGAAGCGGCCGGTCATCTCGTTCTGGCTGCTGGGGGTGAGCGAGGCGACGTAGCGGTCGAGGTCGGCCCAGGTGCCGTCGGTGCCTTCGGCAAGGGCCTCGAAGTCGATGTCCATGGCACTGGGTCCATAGACCACCTCGACCTCCTCCTCTTCGGGCTCGACCTCGACGACCTTCTCGACCTCGACCTCCTCGAAGGTGGCGTCACCTCCCGAGAGGTTGTGGGCGACGTCCTTGCCGACGGCCGTGACCAGGCCAAAGTTGGGTACCGCCGTCTGGAAGCTGTACTGGTCGGTGTAGGAGTGCCAGATGCTGGGGAAGGGCAGCATCACAAGCAGGGCGACGAGGTGCGCGGAGACTGCCGCGACGGCGAGGCCGCGTTGGTTGGGGTCACCCACCTCACGCCGCTGCAGGACGAGCAGATAGATGACGAGGGGCGCGAGGAAGAGGGCGACATGTGCGAGTCCCGAGGGATTGAGCACGAGGTCCGCGATCTGTCCCGAGAAGCTGCCCGCGGCATCCCGCGCACCCGAGAGCACGGTCTTCGTGTCATAGAAGACCTTGAAGGCGCACCACACGAAGTACTCGACGGCAAAGCAGGTCCCAAGCAAGCCGAGGGCCATGCCGGTGGCGATGGGGCGTCTGGTGCGGGGGGCGAGGCTCGAGGCGAGGTCGAGCAGACTGCCGACGGAGAGGGCGAAGAGGGCGAGGACGGGCAGCTGCGGGATGAGGTCGGAGGAGGTGGAGAGCTTGAAGACGACCTCGAGGAAGGCGAGGCCCAGCGTGAGGGCATAGGTGAGCAGTGGGCTTTGGGGAATCTCGAGGCCCATCGTACGCACGGGCTTGAAGAGGTCCTCCTCGGGGGAGGAGCCGTTGTCCTGCCGCTCGTCTGCCATCTCGACCTCCCTTCTGCTCGCGAGGCAAAGAACAAGGATAACGTCATATGTACCGAGGCTTTGGATAAAATCAGAATGACGGCGACAATACAGAAGTCTGAGTCGTGTTATGGGCAGGAGGGTCGGCTCTGGCACAGCAGCTGGACATAGAGCAGGTGTTCAGGCGGAACTCACAGGCGGTGTACCGCGTGTGCTACTCGTTCTTGGGATCCGCAGCGGATGCCGAGGACGCGACGCAGGCAACGTTCATGCGCCTGATCGACCACCCGCGTACCTTCGACGACGAGGGGCATGAGCGCGCCTGGCTCATCACCGTCGCCTCGAACCTGTGCCGCGACGTGCTCAAGAGCGCGGCCCGCACCCGGACGGTCGCCATGCCCGAAGGCGTCGAGTACGTTGACGAGCGTGCGACGGCCGACCAGATCGACGAGACGCTCGAGGCGGTCCTGCGCCTGCCCGAGAAGTACAAGGACGTGGTGTACCTGCACTACTACGAGGGCATGCCAACGGACGAGATAGCGCAGGCGGTGGGATCGCCACCTTCGACGGTGCGCAACCGATTACGGGATGCGCGCAAGCTGCTGAGGCAGATGCTGGGGGACGACGAGTGACGGGAAGGAGGCGACACGATGCGAGACGAGATGGACGACCTGCTCGACGAGGGCATGGACGATGGCCTTGGCGAGAGGATACATGACGCATACGAGCACGTGAGCCTCTCCCCGGAGGCCGAGGAGCGCATCCTGGGTGCCCTGCTTGCCGCCCAGGCCGCGCGACAGGAAGGCGAGGCGTCGGCGCCTGAGACCGTCCCATCCCCGGCGCCTGCAGAGATACTGCCGGGTCCAGTCTCCCGCCGCAAGTCCCCCCTCAGGTTCGTGCTTCCCGCCGCGGCCTGCCTCGTGCTGGCCTTCCTGGCGGGCAGGGCCGTCATGGGGGGCAAGTCCCCGCAGGCCGCATACGAAGCCGCGTCAATGGTCCAGGAGGCTCCCGCGGAGATGGACTCGATGGACGGGGGCGTCGCGGAGGAAGCGCCAGAGCTCGAATATGCTGCCGAGGACAAGGCGGCCGGCGCCACGGAGGATTTGGCGGATGCCGAGATGGAAGAGTCCGCAGAGGATGTCTCCGCCGCCTATGTCATGCTGGATGATGGCACCGTGTATGACCTTGTGGTCGAGGATGGTGCGCTCGTCGAGGTGGAAGCCGCGCTTGCAGGCGAGCCCGTGGGAACGGGCGAGGCCTGGGACCTCGACGGCACGAGCATGGGGGTCTGCGAGGTGTTCACGCCGGTGGACGGGTCTGGCCTTGCGGGCTACTGGCTGGTGCGTCCCGACGGGATGGACGTCTGCTACCTGGCGGATCTTGCGAGCTAAGGTGACGCTCGTCGTCGGTGCCCGTCGCAAAACAATGTGCACAATTCGACCTAAGCTTTTCAGAATCCTGCGGAAACGTTAGGTGCTAGGTCGAATTGTGTACGCTGTTGGATGCGGCATCATCGCTTGTCCGAATCTTTTGCCAGTTTTCCCGACAAATGAAGACCCTGGCTCGTTTCCCTTGTGACGGCACAAGGGAAGGAGACCCCATGAAGCACCATGCAAGCACTACCAGCCCTGCCCGCATCGCAGGGACTGCCCTGCTCTTGCTGGCACTCGTCGCCTGTGGCACACCATTCGAGCCGCTGGCAGAGCGGCCGGCTGAGGAGGTGGAGTATGACGAGGGCGGGGGCGTGATGCTGTTCGAGGAGTCCTATGCCGCATCGGACTCCTATTACGCTTCCGAGGCAAAGGATGGTTGCGTCGAGGACCCTTGGGTCATGGTCGACCCCTTCAACACCGAGGAGTATGCGCACGTCGACGAGCATGGCTTTGTGACTACCTTGGCGAACCCGCTCTCGACCGTCTCGGCGGACGTCGACACGGCGTCATTTGCCAACCTCCGCAGGATGCTGCGCGACGGCTGGACGCTCGACGAGGTCCCTACGGGTGCGGTGCGGATCGAGGAGCTGGTCAACTACCTCGACTACGACTACCCGGCACCGTCTGCGGGCGAGCGGTTCTCGATGAGCGCCGCGATGGGGGAGTGCCCGTGGAATCCCCAGACCAAGCTGCTGGTGCTGGGCTTTGCCACCGCCCGAGAGGATGTGGCGAGCTCCAAGGGCAGCAACCTGGTGTTTCTCATCGACGTGTCGGGGTCCATGGACTCTCCTGACAAGCTCGACCTGCTCAAGGAGTCGTTCGAGGTCCTCGTCGACCAGCTTGGCCCCAATGACCGCGTCTCCATCGTGACCTATGCGAGCGGCGAGGAGCTGGTGTGCGAGGGCGTGCCCGGCGACCAGGGGCGTCAGATCATGCGTGCCGTGCGTCGCCTGCAGGCCGACGGCTCGACCAACGGCGAGCGCGGCCTCGAACTTGCCTACGAGGTGGCTGAGCGCAACTACATCGAGGGCGGCGTGAACCGCATCGTCATGGCATCCGACGGCGACCTCAACGTGGGGATGACCAGCGAGAGCGACCTGCACGACTATGTCGATGCCAAGCGCGAGACGGGCATCTATCTCTCGGTCCTGGGCTTTGGCTCGGGCAACTACAAGGACAACAAGATGGAGACCCTGGCTGACCACGGCAACGGCTCCTACCACTACATCGACTGCCTGGACGAGGCCGAGCGCGTCCTTGGCGAGCGCGTGTGCGCCAACCTCGTTCCCTTTGCCGATGACGTGAAGGTGCAGGTGGAGTTCAACCCCGCCCAGGTACGGGGCTATCGCCTGCTTGGCTACGAGAACCGCGAGATGTCCGACGAGGACTTCCGCAACGACGAGGTCGATGCGGGTGAGGTGGGGCCCAGCATGCAGTTCACGGTTGCGTATGAGATCGTGACGTCGGACTCCGAGATGGAGCTACCCGAGGTCGACCTCAGGTACGGGAGCGAGGCGGTGGACGAGGCGCCTGCGTCGGGTGAGTGGCTCACGACGACCCTGCGCTACCGCGCCTTCGACGACGGAGAGGTCCACGAGCAGCAGCTTGCGGTCGATGCCAGCGACCTGTCGGATGACCCGGGTGACGACTGGCACCTTGCGGCAGCTGCGGTCGAGCTGGGCCTGGTGCTGCGCGACTCCGACTGGCGCGGGGATGCGACGCTCGAGGATGCCTACGACCAGCTCGAGATGGACTCCCG
>CAMPCT010000090.1 GCA_946647055.1 uncultured Atopobium sp.
CCCAGGAAGCCGATGCCCTCGAGCTTGGCAGCCTCCTCGTCGAAGACCTTGATGAACTCCTCGCCGATGATGTGACGCTTCTCCTCGGGGTCGGCCACACCAGCCAGCAGGTCGAGGAATCGGTCGGTGGCGTCAACATAGATGAGCTCGGCGCCAAGCTGGTTGCGGAACACGTCAATGACCTGCTCGGACTCGCCCTTGCGCATGAGGCCGTGGTTGACGTGCACGCACACGAGCTGCTTGCCGAGGGCCTTGATCAGAAGGGCCGCGACAACGGAGGAATCAACGCCGCCGGAGAGGGCAAGCAGGACCTTGCCATCGCCCACCTGCTCGCGCGTATAGGCGACAGCCTCCTCGATAAAGGCCTGGGCGAGCTCGGGGGTGTTGATGCGGGCCATGTCGTCGGGACGGTGGTTGGAAGTGAAGTCCATGCGAGTCTCCTCATCTGACGCAACGATGCAACCAAACCAGTTAAGTATAGCCAAGCACCAGTTGTTGGCGCACAGTGCGTGGGCAAGGCCACGAAATGATTCAGGTTTGAAAACAAAAGCGCCTGAACGTTGTATCTGTCGGCAAAGGGGCTATTCTTCATACAGATATAAGCGGATAGATGCATAATCCGTTATGTTAATGCAATATTTGGAGTGTTTCATGGGTGTTTCGATTCGCAGAGGGATCAAGGAGGTCGTGGAATGCGCCCTGGGGAAACCAGGCGTCGTTCCTTCCTGCCGACGATGACGCGACCCAAGCGCACCACGCATTCCATACTCCGCACCTCGTAGATCGAAAAGAGAGACCATGAGCACCTTCATGCCCATCGCCGTTCCGGCGACCATCACTGACCCCGCGTCATTTGGCTTCGAGCCCTGCGAGGGAGGCGTCTGCGCGGCCAAGGGCATTCGCGCGGCAGGCATCTATGCAGGGTTCCGCAAGAATCCCAACCGCAAGGACCTCGCGCTCGTTACCGCCGACGAGACCTGCGTCTGTGCCGCGACGTTCACCCAGAACCGCTTCTGCGCCGCCCCCGTCCAGGTCTCGCGCAAGCACGCCTCCTCGGGAAGCGCCCGAGCCGTGATCCTCAACTCGGGCAATGCGAACGCCGCCACGGGCGACCCGGGCCTCGAGGTCGCCATCGACTCGGCCAAGCTGGTGGCAGCCGAGCTTGGCTGCGCAGCAGAGGACGTCCTCGTGGCATCGACCGGCGTCATCGGCGTGCCCATGGGCATCGAGCGCTTCCAGACCGGCGTTCCCGCCATCGTCGCAGAGCTCGAGCACTCCCCCGCCTCCGCCCATGACGCCGCCTGCGCCGTCATGACCACCGACACCGTGCCCAAGGAGGTCTCCATCAAGGGCATGGTTTCCTGTGGTGAGAACGGGTCGCAGGTAGAGGTGCATGTTGGTGGCTTCACCAAGGGTTCTGGCATGATCCAGCCCAACATGGCCACCATGCTCTGCGTCATCACGACCGATGCCCCGCTCACGGTCGAGGCTGCCCGGACGGCCCTCAAGGCTGCCGTCGGGGTCACGTTCAACAAGGTCACCGTCGACTCGGACACCTCCACCAACGACTCCTGCTTCCTGCTGGCGACCGGTGCCTCGGGTGGGCTGCCCATCGAGGTAGGCACGGCGGCCTTCGAGCAGGTTGCATCCGCCATCCGCTGCGCCTGCGAGAACCTCGCCCGCAAGATCGCCGCTGACGGCGAGGGCGCCACCAAGCTGGTGACCGTCGACGTGATCGGGGCCGCGACCGACGAGGACGCCGACACCGTCGCCCGCGCCATCGCAAACTCGCCGCTGGTCAAGACGGCCATCTTTGGTCATGACGCGAACTGGGGCCGCATTGCCGGTGCCGCCGGCAAGTGTGGCGTGATGTTCGAGCAGACAGACGTCGACATCGACTTCATGGGTGTGCCCGTGTGCCGAGCCGGACTCACCGTCCCCATGGACGAGGAGGACATGCTGCGCCGCTTCGAGGAGCCCGAGGTGACCATCGCGGTCAACCTGGGTTCGGGCGATGCCTCGGCACGCATCTGGACCTGCGACCTCACCCACGACTACGTGACCATCAACGGCGACTACCGCACGTAACTGGACAAAGGTAACAGGTACCTTTGTCTGAGGAGGCTATCATGCGCAAGCACGCGACACAGGCACGCGACATCGCACTCGAGAAGGCCCAGGT
Source organism: uncultured Atopobium sp. (assembly GCA_946647055.1). The sequence goes on from CAMPCT010000090.1 coordinate 2,183, forward strand.
GCTCGTCGAGGCGCTGCCTTGGATCAACCTGCACAGCGGGCAGACCATCGTCGTCAAGTACGGTGGCGCTGCCATGGAGGACGAGGAGCTCATGCGCCAGGTCATCGGCGACCTCGAGCTTCTCAAGCTCATGGGCTTGAGAATCGTGCTCGTCCACGGCGGAGGGAAGGCCATCAACCGGCTGCTCACCAGCCTCCAACTACCCGTCGCCTTCAAGGACGGGCTGCGCGTCACCGACGACGCGACCATGGAGGCCGTCCAGATGGTGCTCATCGGCAAGGTCAACCAGCAGCTCGTCTGGGAGCTCAACAAGTACGGCGACATCGCCGTGGGCGTCTCCGGTGCCGACGGTAAGACCTTCGTCACCCGCCAAGCCGATCCGGACCTCGGACGCGTGGGAGACATCGAGTACGTGAACGCGCACCTCGTCGAGGCCATCCTCGACGACGGGTACATCCCCGTCATCGCCAGCGTCGGCATCGGGGCCGACGGCTTCTACAACGTCAACGCGGACGTCGCGGCAAGCAAGGTCGCCCAGGCCCTAGGCGCCCACACCCTCGTCTACCTCACCGACGTCGACGGCCTCTACCGTGACCGCAACGACCCAAGCACCATCATCTCGTACATGACCAAGGCCGAGACGCACGAGCTGCTTGACAGCGGCACGCTCGAGTCGGGGATGATTCCCAAGATGGCCTCGATTGCGGAAGCGCTCGACTCAGGCGTGAGCGACGTGCGCATCCTCAACGGGACGTTCCCACACGCGCTGCTGCTCGAGATTTTCACCAACGAGGACGTCGGCACGATGTTCGTGCAGGGGGAGGAGTAACCATGTTCCGGATCGTCGACATGACCATGAGCGCCTTTGACGTGGCGCATAAGCTGGACGATGACTATGTCATGCACACCTATGGGCGTCTGCCCGTCGAGTTCGTCTCGGGCAACGGGGCGGAGCTCGTGGACAGCACGGGCAAGACCTACCTGGACTTTCTTGCGGGCATTGGCTCCGTGAGCCTGGGGCATGCCAACCCGGTGGTGGCAGCTGCCCTCAAGGACCAGGTCGACCGCGTGTGGCAGGTGGGCAACTACTACTACATCGAGAATCGCGGCGAGCTCGCACACGGCATCTCGGACCTGCTCTCAACCACCACCGACGAGCTTGGCCACGTGACCGGCTCCACGGGGTCCGTCTGGAAGTCCTTCTTCACCAACTCCGGTGCTGAGTCCAACGAAGGCGCCCTCAAGGTCGCCCGTCGTTGGGGCGAGAACAAGCTTGGTGGCGCCTCCAGCATCGTCACCGCGCGTCAGAGCTTCCATGGCCGCACCCTCGCCACGCTTGCGGCGACCGGCCAAGACGTGTTCCACAAGAGCTTTGGGCCCATGCCCGAGGGCTTCGTGTCCGTGCCCCTCAACGACCTTTCCGCCCTCGAGGAGGCGGTCGCGTCCACAAATGCCTGCGCCGTGTTGCTCGAGTGCGTGCAGGGAGAGGGTGGCGTGTGGCCCGCCGACCTCGACTACCTGCGCTCCGTTCGCCAGCTCTGCGACGAGCACAACATCCTGCTCATGGTCGACGAGGTCCAGACGGGGTTCTTCCGTTGCGGTGCGCCGTTCTCGTTCCAGCTGGCCGGCATCGAGGCAGACGTCGTGAGCATGGCGAAGGGCATCGCGAGCGGCTTCCCCATGGGGGCCGTGGCCGCCCGCGGAGAGTATGGCAACCTGCTCGTTCCTGGCGACCATGGCTCGACCTTTGGCGGCAACGCGCTCGCAGCGGCTGCTGGCAGGGCGACGGTCGAGGAGATGGTGGCAAGTGGCATCGGCAAGCACGTCATCGAGGTAGGCGCGCACCTTGCCGAGCGGCTGGAGGCGCTGCCGCACGTGACCGAGGTGCGCGGGCGTGGCCTCATGCGTGGCGCCCAGTTTGACGTGCCCATCGCGACGCCACTGGTCGACAAGGGGCTCGAGGCTGGGCTGGTGCTCAACCACATCGGAGACTCCATCCTGCGCTTCCTGCCGCCTCTCGTCGTGACGATCGAGCAGGTGGATGCCATGGCCGACCGCCTAGCCGCCCTCATCGAGAAGCTCGCATGATCGAAAGGGGACGTTTCCCTTTGCGTCTGACGCAAAGGGAAACGTCCCCTTTCGATCATTTCGCTCGCCTTTGTTACCGTTTCATGAAAGCACGGCTCCCCCTCATTCCGTCACGTCATACTCTTCCGCAAGCCAAGACCTATTGGAGGTTCGCACCATGACCAAGAGCATCGACAAGCTCTCTCGCGCTGCGCTCGTGCGCTGCGTTGGTCGATGGTGGCACGGCGAGGCCTGATTCGGGGTACTGAGGCTGTCGCCATCGCGCGCGTGGAGGCTCTCGGTATTCCGAGGGCTTTTTTCATGCCGCATGGGCGAGCCGTCATCCCTTCACATCCTTTCGTCCCCTGTGGCATGTCCCAGCGCAGAGCGCGCACCCACCATGCCAGCCCGGCACGACGAAAGGAACGCATCATGGCACACAAGGACCCCTACCGCATCTACCTGTCCGAAGACCAGATTCCCACCAGCTACTACAACCTGAGGGCCGACATGCCCACCAAACCGGGGCGCATGCTCTTGCCCAACGGCATACCCGCCGAGGTGGCGCACATCTCCCCGGTCTTTGCCGAGGAGCTCTGCCGGCAGGAGCTCGATGACGAGACGCGCTACGTGCCCATCCCCGAGGGCATCCGCGAGATGTACAAGATCTACCGGCCCAGCCCCCTGTGCCGCGCCTACAACCTCGAGCAGGCGCTCGGCACGCCCGCCAAGATCTACTACAAGTTCGAGGGCAACAACACCAGCGGCTCTCACAAGCTCAACTCGGCGCTCGCGCAGGCCTACTACGCCTATCAGCAGGGCCTTTCCACCATCACCACCGAGACGGGCGCAGGCCAGTGGGGCACCGCCCTCTCCGAGGCGGCGGCGCGCTTCGGCCTCGAATGCGACGTCTTCATGGTGCGCGCAAGCTATGAGCAGAAGCCCTTCCGCCGCTCTGTTATGGAGACCTTCGGAGCCCAGGTCACCCCCTCCCCCTCCGACCAGACCGAGATCGGCCGCAAGATGCTCGAGGACCCCGCCAACTACACGGGCTCCCTGGGCACCGCCATCTCCGAGGCCGTCGAGCGCGCCCTGCACGTACCCGAGAACCGTGGTCGCTACCAGCTGGGCAGCGTCCTCAACCAGGTGCTGCTCCACCAGTCGATCATCGGCCTGGAATGCGAGACGGCCTTCAAGCAGCTGGGCGAGTACCCGGACGTGGTCGTGGGCTGCGCGGGCGGCGGCTCCAACCTGGGCGGCCTCATCGCGCCGTTCATGCGCGACAAGCTCACCGGCGCCAAGCCCGACACGCGCTTCGTTGCCGTCGAGCCCGCAAGCTGCCCCTCGCTCACGCGCGGTCGCTACGCCTACGACTTCCCCGACACTGGCCGCACCGCACCGCTCTGCAAGATGTACACCCTGGGCAACGGCTTCATCCCCAGTCCCGATCATGCCGGCGGCCTGCGCTTCCATGGCATGGCACCCATCCTGTCGCAGCTGCGCCACGATGGTTACCTCGAGGCAATCGCCGTCAAGCAGACCGACGTCTTCGAGGCGGCCGAGCTCTTCGCCAAGCTCGAGACCATCCTCCCCGCCCCCGAGAGCGCCCACGCCATCCTTGGCGCCATTCGCGAGGCCGAGAAGTGCAAGGAGACCGGCGAGGAGAAGGTCATCCTCTTTGGCCTCACCGGCACGGGCTACTTCGATCTGACCGCCTACGAGGCGTACAACAACGGAACCATGGTCGACCATGCTCCAACCGACGAGGAGCTCGAAGCTGGCTTTGCCACCATTCCCGCCGTCCCCGGCATCCAAGCGGAGGGTGGCCTGCCCCTGTAAGCGTCGGGGGGTGCACCTCTTGAATCAGGGGGGTGCACCCCTACCCTTTCCCTATAATCGTTCCCATGGACAGCGAAGACATCATCATCTGCAGCGAACGCAACGCGGGCAGTGCCACCCCGCTCATCATCCTGCTTTGCATCGGAATCCCCCACGCCATCCTGGGCTTTGGCATGGTAGGGCTTGGCTGGGGCGAGCCCACCCTGCGCATTGTTGGGTCCATCTTCTGTCTCAGCGGCACGATTCTCCTCGCCATCTCGGTGTTCTTCTTCCTGGGATGGCTCAACCGCCGAATCGTCGCTGACGAGCGCGGTCTCACCTACACCAACCGTCTGGGACGCTCCGCCTATGCCCCATGGGACCAAGTCTCGGTCACCGACCTCAAGTCGACCAAGGGCAAGCTTGAATTCGTCTTCCCCGACCTCACGACCTCCTTCTCGCGTAGCGCCAAGGGTTTCGAGGACATGCGCAGCTATCTGCGCTCACGGGGAAAGCTCATCGACAAGGCGGGTCGCAGGGAGCCCCTGCTCGACTACGACGAGGTCATCGACGTCGAGAAGCTCATCTAGACCTCGGTCGCATGAAGGCCATATGGAATGTCTGAACGAACCAATCTAGGCAACCTGTTGGCATCTCGAGTGAGGACAAATCATAAACAGGTCCTTTTACCAGCGGCTTGTTTGCCTTTGTTTGAACCTTGTCTGTGCCCTTGCATGAGAATGGTCTGCACGGACACTTAGTTTTGCAAGGCGCCCTCCCGTACGCTTCCCTCCCACACCAACGACGGGAGGAGCACCCATGAGCATGTACTGGCCCAACGAGCACGTCGCCATCGAGATCGTCGACGATCCCCTGGCACAACCCTTCGACCGCAGCGTCGACCCCGACGCCATCGTCTTCCAGGTGACCTGTGCGCAGATCTATGACCCAGATGAGAACCAGGCGGTCATGCGCCAGGTCTGCGAGGCCATGGGGCGCCCTTGGCCGGGTGACTCCATTCCCGGATGGACCGAGGCAAACAAGGCTCTCATCCGGGAGCTCATGAGCAACCTGGACGAGCTGCCGGAATACGAAGGCCGGCTCGAGTAGGAGCGACCATGGAGGGTACCCTGCTGTTGGCCTACCTAGGTTATACTCTGGCTAACCTAGCCAGAGTGGAGGTCCCCATCGTGCAGGTCAACGTGCTCGAGGCAAAGAACAACCTGTCTGCCCTGCTCAAGTTACTCGAAGAGGGCAAGGAGGAGAGCATCGTCATCGCTCGCAACGGCAAACCCGTGGCAAAGATGGTCGCGTACGCCCCTGTGGACGTGTCCAAGCGAATCGGCATTGCCAAGAACTCGCCGCTCGTCGTGGATGACTGGGCGTTCGACGAGCTTGATGACTATGTCGCCGAGCTGTTCGAGGAGTCTCTTGATGAACCTCTTGATTGACACACACATCGCCATCTGGGCACTTCAGGACTCGAGGGACCTTCCCCAAAAGGCCCGCCTTCTTATAGAGAACCCCGGGAACAAGGTGGTCTACAGCGTCATAACCCCATGGGAGATAGAGATCAAGCATGGGAAGCACCCGAATCGGTTCCTCGCAGATGGAAGACGGCTTGCAAGGCTCTGTGATGAGGCGGGGTTCGAATGTCTCCCCGTCCTCTCCAGACACATCGATGAGTTGAGGACCCTTATCCCATCAAGAGAAACCGGCCACAGCGACCCGTTCGACCGCATGCTCATCTGCCAGGCAAAGGCCGAGGGCATGATGCTGGTAACCCACGACCAAAGGCTCGCCGCATATGGCGAGCCCTGCGTGCTGGT
>CAMPCT010000091.1 GCA_946647055.1 uncultured Atopobium sp.
CCCTCATCCCCATCTACCGCATGTACAACACCAAGACCTCCGAGCACCTGTGGACCAAGTCGAAGAAGGAGTACGACAGTTGCGGCAAGGGCTCCTACGTCGACTGGAGGCAGGAGAACGTCGCCTGGTACTCGCCAAACCTCCCCGCGCCTGCCTCCTACGCGGCCTCGACCCAGGGCGACTACGTCTACGTGTGGCGCCTCTACGACAAGGGACGCACCGGCGACCACATCTACCTGACCTACGGCGCGGAGATGAAGAGCTACCTCTCCAACGGCTGGGTGGTCGACAAGGGCGCCGGCTTCTGGACGGTCAAGAAGGGGACCACGATAAGCGGACGCACGACGATTCCCATCTATCGCGCGTACAACCCCAAGCTCAAGCGCGGCAAGCACCACTACACGCCGTCGAAGAACGAGTACGACACCATCTGCAAGAACCACGGCTGGAAGCCCGAGGGCGTCAAGTTCTACGTCATCAAGAAGTAGCAGACGCCCTTCCCCTGTCGGCCCTCGCCCATACGCATGAGACGCAAGCGGTCGTAAGGGCGTATAAGATGGTGCAGGACCATCGGGCATCCATCGCGTGGGAGGGAGCGACCATGGACGCGAAGGAACTGGCTGCGCAGCTGGAATCCGCCATGCAAGGTGATGGCGCCAAGCAGGTTCTTGGCGTGCTGGGCGACTTTGGCATCGAGCTGTCCGAGGACGAGCTCGACAAGATCGCGGGTGGCATCAGGTTGGAAGACGGGCATCTCCACGACCTCTTTGCCAAGAAGCTCCAGGGATTGGACCTTGGCAACGAGCTGCTCTCGAAGCTTGAGACGGCGCTCGCCTCATTTGCCCCCAACGGCCTCATGGGGAGGTAACCCCGCGCCTTGTGGCGTCGCCGCCCAAAGCCAATCTGTGACAGGTCGCCTGCCTAGGCCACCAGACGGGTGTCTGCCTCGAGCCAGAGGCGGACGTCATCGCGCTCGTCGAGGCCAAGATGGTGGGCGACCTTGCTGTGCGAGAAGGACGGGTCGCGGAGCTGGGCAAGCGAGATGACGAGCGTCCACAGGGGCACGAGGTAGGCAAAGCAGGCAAAGAGCACGCTTGCGACCGGAGCGCCCACAAAGCCCAGGATGCCCGCGCAAGAGGTCGACCAGGGGGTGATCGCCGGCAGCAGGATGGCGCTGTTCTCGAGGTCGAGGGCGAGGGCGCTGCCATCGTGCTCGGTGCGGTCGCAGAGCTGGTCGGAGAGCATGACCAGCAGGACCTGGTCGCAGGCGACGAACGAGGTCAGGATGCTCGTGGCAAGCACTCCCACGAAGGGGGTGGTGCGACGCGCGAGTCGGGTGACCTGGTCGCTCGCGCTGTCAAGCAGACCCGTGCCGCGGAAGAGGCCCGAGTAGGTGGAGACGGTGGACACGACGAGCGCGATCTCGGCCATCGAGATGATGCCGCCACCGTCGACGAGCCTCGCGAGCTCGGGGTCGGAGCTGTGGAAGCCCCAGACGAGCAGGGAGGGCAGGCTCTCGAGGGACGTTCCCTGTACGACGACTGCGATGGCGATGGCGCTGGCAAGGCTTGCGAGCATGGTGCTGCGGACGTCGACCTTTGCGACCGAGAGCACGATGACGACGAGGGCGGGCAGGCATGCGATGGGGGAGAGGTCGAAGGAGGCCCCAAAGACGCGGGCGAAGTCGGGCGTCTGGGCGGAGCTTGCCGAGCCCATGCCGAGCAGGGCATAGACGAGGATGGTGGCCATGAGGGGGACCATCCCGGTGCGAATCATGCGCTGGACGTTGTCGAAGACCTTGGTCTTGGTGAGCGTCGCCACCAGTGCCGCGCTTGACGACATGGGCGAGCAGCGGTCCCCAAAGAAGCTGCCCGAGAGGATGGCGCCACCCATGAGGGCGGGGCTGACGCCCATGGCGGTGCCGATGGCCATGCAGATGACCCCCATGGTGGCAGCGGTACCAAACGAGCTGCCCATGAGCATCGACATGCCACAGCACAGGAGGAAGGTGACAGGAACCAGGGTGGTGGGGCTGATGGCCTGGGTGGCGAGGCAGGCAAGCACGGGGATGGTGCCGGCGGCACGCCAGGAGGCGGTGAGCATGCCGATGACGAGGAAGAGGAGGAGGATGTTGCGGATGGTGCTCAGGCCCTCGACGGACATGCGGAGCAGGTCACGGACCTCGTGACCGTGGTGAAGGCCGTAGTTGAAGAAGAGGGCGTAGCCAACGAGGAGGGCGAGGGGGATGGGCGCGCCGATTGCCAGCGTGGTGACAAGCGTTGCCGCAAACAATCCGATGACGCCAATCTCATACATGGTGATGCCCCTTTCCTCAACACGCTACGGTACGACTCGGCATCATTGAAATCAAACTGTTATTATTGATAGTAAGTACAGTTATGATTTGTTAAACAAAGGTGATTGCAAAAGGGGAGGCAGCATGAACCTTGCGACCATGGACTACTTCATCGCACTTGCCGAGGAGCGCAGCTTCACGCGCGCAGCCGAGCGTCTGCACGTGACACAGCAGACCCTCTCGGCCCACATCGCCAACATCGAGCGCGAGTTGGGCGTCCAGCTGGTCAACCGCAAGGTCCCTCTCACGCTCACCAACGCCGGAGATCGCTTCCTCACCTATGCGCGTCGCTTCCAGGCGACCAAGCGCGCGCTTGACCAGGAGTTCCTTGACATCGCCAATGACGAGCGCGGCCTTCTGGGCATTGGCATCGCCGCGACACGTGGCCACATGCTGCTCCCCACGGCACTTTCGGTGTTCCAGGAGGAGCATCCCGGCATCAACGCCCTCATCATGGAGGGGGAGAACCAGGAGCTCATCGAGTTCCTGCGCGAGGGGCGCGTCGACATGGTGGTGGCCTCCGTGCCGCATGACTTCTCCGGATTCGTGGTGCACCACCTCTACGACGAGAACATCGTCCTGCTCCTGACGGAGGGGCTCCTCGAGCGCGTGGTCGCGGAGGTGGGGGTGCCCGCCGAGGAGGCCGTGAGCCGTCTTCATGAGTCGGGCGACCTCTCCGTGCTGGGCAAGTGCCCCTACATGCTGCTGGGCGAGCGGGACGAGCCCGGCCGCACGGCGCGTCGGCTGCTGGCACGCTCCGGCGTTCGACCCTGGGTGCGCGTGCGCTCGACAAACTCGGAAACCCTTGTCGACCTCGCCTCGAAGGGCGTCGGCGCCTGCTTTGTCCCCATGCGGCAGGTGAAGGCGACCTTTGGCGAGGGTGGCGGCGACGGTATGGTCGCGATCGAGCTGGGACCCGACGCGACCATCTCGATTGACGTGGCCTGGCGTGACGGCGAGCATGTGTGGAGCGTCATCGAGAGCTTCCACAAGACGCTGCGCCAGCTCTATGCGGAGTAGCTCCCAATGCGCCGGGGCGCCCATGGGATACGCATTCGTGAACGCACGTGTCCTCGGTAGCGAGACGTTGGGGGCTCTCCTTCCGTTCCAAAGCACGACTGCGCGGATGCTGCTATTCTTAAAGGGTTGACTGCAACGAGAACGGGGGCATCCCATGGCACAGAGGGTTCAGGGAACCGAGGACCTCTTTGGCGGCTACATGCGCGCCTGGCAGCGCATGACTGACGTCGCGCGCGACCTCTTTGGCACGTATGGCTTCGAGATGATCGAGACGCCGGCAATCGAGCAGGTGGACACCTTCGTCCATGGCATCGGCGAGTCCACGGACGTCGTGCGCAAGGAGATGTTCCGCGTCTTCTCGGGAGCGCTCCTCGAGGGGCTCTTCGAGAGCGGCAGCGAGGCGGGCCTCAAGGCACGCCAGCGCATGGCCCTGCGTCCCGAGGGGACGGCGGGCGTCGTGCGCAGTGCCGTCGAGAACAACTTCGTCCCACAGGGTGCCGCGCCTGCCAAGCTGTGGTATGCCATGCCCATGTTCCGCGGCGAGCGTCCGCAGAAGGGACGCCTGCGCCAGTTCCACCAGGTGGGACTCGAGTGGCTTGGTGCCCCGGACGCCGCGGCAGATGCCGAGACCATCATCGTCCTCATGGAGTTCTTCGAGCGTCTGGGCTTCTCGCGTGATTCCCTCGAGCTTCGCATCAACTCGATGGGCGACGCGACCTGTCGCCCGGCCTATCGCGAGGCCGTGCGCTCGTTCATCCTCGATCATGCCGACGAGATGTGCGAGGACTGCCTCGAGCGCGCGCAGATCAACCCGCTGCGCTCCTTCGACTGCAAGAACGACCACTGCCGCGAGGTCATGGGTGGGGCCCCGCTGGTCACCGACAACCTCTGCGAGGAGTGCGCGGCTCACTACGCGCAGGTCAAGGCCTACCTCGACGAGGCCGGGATCGCCTATGTGGAGGACCCTACGCTCGTGCGCGGGCTCGACTACTACACCCGTACGGTCTTCGAGGTCGAGGTCAAGGGGGCGGCTGTCGGTGCGATCGGCGGCGGCGGACGCTATGACGGCCTCATGGAGCTCGAGGGTGGTCGCCCCACGCCCGGCATCGGCTTTGCCGTGGGCTTCGAGCGCATCTACCTGGCGCTCGAGGCGTTGGGCATCGACATGGCCGGAGAGGAGCCTGCCTGCGCCTTCGTTGCCAGCACGGGGGCCGAGCTGCGCCCGGCGGTGTTCTCTGCCACGTTGGCCCTGCGCCAGGCGGGCATCCGCACCGAGGCCGACTACCAGGGCCGCTCGCTCAAGAGCCAGTTCAAGCTTGCCGACAAGCTTGGTGCGCGCGTGTGCGTGGTCCTGGGCTCCGACGAGGTCGAGCAGGGCGTGGCCAGCGTGCGTGACATGAGGACGCACGAGCAGGTCACGGTGCCTCTGGCAGAGCTTGCTGCCGTGGTGGCCGAGAGGCTGTAGCCCTCATCGGGATCTCCTTGGATGTCCCCGCGGGCAACTGTTGCCTGCGGGGACATTATCATCTCGAGGAAGCTACCTTTTTGTCTCCGCCGACAACTGTTGTCCTCGGGGACGCGCAGCGTGGGGACATACGGCGCGGGGACGCGCGGCGCAGAAAGCCCCAGCTAGGCAGACTCGATGCGGCGGAAGAAGTCAGCGGCGTTGGCGTAGCAGATCTTGTCGGCGAGCCCCTGTCCGTAGCGCTCGACGAGCAGGTCAGCCAGGCGCTGCGTGTCGGCGCAGCTGGCAAGCCACGACGGCGTGGTGCAGCCATCGAAGTCGCTGCCCAGGGCCACGACGTCCTCGCCGCCCAGGTCGAGCCAATGGTCGATGTGGGAGAGGAGCTGCTCGGGGGTGTAGTCGTCGCCTGGCGCGACAAAGCCCGTGTAGTAGTTGATGCCAGCGATGCCGCCTGCGTCGCGAATGGCCCTGAACTGGTCGTCGGTCAGGTTGCGCGGCACGTCATGGATGGCGCGCGAGTTGGAGTGGCTTGCCGCGAAGGGCCTTCGTACGACTTCGAGCAGGTCGGCGAAGCCCTCGTCGTTGAGGTGCGAGACGTCCACCGCGATGCGGTGGTCCTCGAGTTCGCGGACGCGGCGGCGACCCAGCTCGGTGAGGCCCTGGTGGGTGTCATGGCCAGAGCCCAGGGGGGTGGCGGCGTTCCAGGTGAGGGTCACCATGCGCACGCCCGCGCGGTCGATCATGTCGACCGTGTCGTCACCGGCGGCGAGCAGCCCCGCCCCCTCGATGGTGAGGATGCCGCAGAACTTGTCCGCGGCAAGCGCCGCCTCGGCCTCGTCCACCGTATGCGCGACGGCAAAGCGGTCGGGGTGCGTGGCGAGGTGATGGGGAAGGGTGCCTGCTACAATCTCGAAGAAGCGGCGCTGTTGCTCGGGCGTGAGGGTGTCAAAGACGAAGACGGCCATGCACTGGACCCAGGACATGCCCGCCGCACCGTCCAGCGAGAGGTGGACGGCGTCCGTCGCGAGGTCGGCAATGGGGCCGGGAGCGGTGGGGCCATTGAGGTCCTCGGGGGCGAACATCTTCTCGTGGGCGCGCAGCTCCCCCGGGAGCACGGGCCAGGCGAGCAGGTCGAGGGTGTCGCAGTGCAGGTCGAAGATGCGGGTCTTGGGCATGTTGTTCCTCTCCAAGGGTGATTGTCGGCTCAATGCATCATACTTAAGCGCGTTGGCTAAAGACAAGGGAGGGCGTCCGGCTGGGGCGGTCTCCAGGGAATCGCGTACGCTTTGGCAAGATGGGAGGACCCATGTCCGGAACCATGCGAGGTGTCTACACCAACCTGACTCAGATCCGCCGTCGGGTGTACGAGGAAGTTGCGCGCATTGCCTACGAGGGTGGCGACCGCGGCCAACTCGCCGCAAGAATCAACCAGCTGCCCTATGACATCCTTCCCGGGGACCACGCCACCTATCGTGAGTCGGTCTTTCTCGAGCGTGCGGTCATTGGCGAGCGCATCCGCCTGACCATGGGTCTGCCGCTGCAGGAGGTCGACCATCCCACGACCCTCTCCGAGGGCATCGAGATGGCCACCGACCCCAAGACGTACTACCAGCGGCCGCTCATCAACATCATCAAGTTTGCCTGCAACGCCTGCGACGACAACGTCTACCGGGTCGCTGCCAGCGTATGCCAGAGCTGCCTTGCCCACCCCTGCCGTGAGATCTGCCCCAAGGGCGCCGTCACCTTCCGGCACAAGAAGGCCTACATCAAGCAGGACCTCTGCATCAAGTGCGGACGCTGCGCCCAGGTGTGCCCCTACCATGCCATCCATCACCACGTGCGCCCCTGCGCCGAGGCTTGTGGCATGAACGCCATCGGCTCCGACGAGTTCGGCCGCGCCAACATCGACTACGAGAAGTGCGTCTCCTGTGGCCAGTGCCTCGTCAACTGCCCGTTTGGTGCCATTGCCGACAAGAGCCAGATCTTCCAGGTCGTCCAGGCCATCAATGCTGGCGAGGAGGTCATCGCGGCCGTGGCCCCCGCGTTCGTGGGACAGTTTGGCGGCAAGGGCAACGACGGCAGGCTTCATGAGGCGTTCAGGCTCCTTGGCTTCTCGGGCGTCGCGGAGGTGGCCATTGGCGCCGACCTCTGTGCCGTCCAGGAGGCGGAGGACTTCCTCGAGGAAGTCCCCGAGAAGATTCCCTTCATGGGCACCTCCTGCTGCCCGGCGTGGTCCTCGATGGCCAAGATGGAGTTCGCCGACCATGCCGAGTGCATCTCGATGGCCCTCACGCCCATGGTCCTCACCGCCCGCCTCATCCGCGCCGACCATCCCAACGCCAAGATCGTCTTCGTCGGTCCCTGCGCCGCGAAGAAGCTCGAGGCACGCCGCGAGTCAGTCAAGAGCGAGGTCGACTTCGTGCTCACCTTCGAGGAGATGTCCGGCATGATGGCCGCTAAGGGCATCGACTATGCCAAGCTTCCCGACGAGGACGGCATCTTTGACGTCGCCAGCTCCGACGGCCGCGGGTTCGCCGTCTCCGGAGGGGTTGCCACGGCGGTCGTCAACGCCGTGCACGAGGTCTTCCCCGATCGCGAGGTCAAGGTCGAGTGTGCCGAGGGCCTCGAGAACTGCCGCGCCATGCTCAAGAAGGCGGTCAAGGGCGGCTACGACGGCTACCTGCTCGAGGGCATGGCCTGTCCGGGTGGTTGCGTCGCCGGCGCGGGCACCATGCAGCCCATCAACAAGTCGACCGCCTCGGTGCGCGCCTACGCCCGCCGCTCCCCCCACAAGGTGGCGACGGACAACCGCTTCCTCGGCCTCATCACCGACCTCGAGTACGACTCCGATGTCTTCCCTGGCACCGACAACGCCAAGACGGACGCGCCGGAGGCGGGGGAGTAACCCCATGGGAGCGCCCTGCGTTATCTACGAGGACGAGTTCCTGCTGGCGGTCGACAAGCCAGCGGGGCTGCTCGTGCATGGTGACGGTACGGGTGCGCCGACGCTGACCGACCTCGTCAGGGAGCACGTGGAACGCTCTGGCAG
>CAMPCT010000092.1 GCA_946647055.1 uncultured Atopobium sp.
GGCGAGCTGCCCTACACCATCGGCGGCGGCATCGGCCAGAGCCGCCTGTGCATGCTGCTTCTGGGCAAGGCCCATGTGGGCGAGGTCCAGGCGTCCGTGTGGGATGCCCAGACCGTCGAGGCATGCAAGGCTGCCGGCGTGCAGCTGCTCTAGCGGGAGGGGATGACCATGGCCAAGGCAAGGGTGTACATCGACGGGCAGAGCGGAACGACGGGCCTGCAGATCTTCGATCGCATCGGCGCACGTGACGACATCGAGATGCTACGCATCGACGATGCCCTGCGCCATGACGTCGAGGAGCGTCGCAAGTACCTCAACGCGGCCGATGTCGTCTTCCTGTGCCTGCCCGACGACGGTGCGCGCGAGGCGGTGGCCCTGGTCGAGAACCCCGACGTGCACATCATCGACGCCTCGACGGCGCATCGCACCGCCGATGGCTGGACCTACGGCTTTCCCGAGCTGAATGCCGGGCAGCGCGAAGCGATTGCGGCCAGCACGCGCATCGCCAACCCCGGCTGCCATGCGACCGGCTTCATCTCGTGCGTGGCCCCACTCGTCCAGGCTGGGGTCGTGCCGACCGACTACCCGCTCACCTGCTTCTCGCTCACGGGCTACTCTGGCGGCGGCAAGCGCATGATTGCCGACTACGAGGCCGAGAGCCGTCCCGTGGCACTCGACGCACCGGGCATCTATGGTCTCTCCCTCGCGCACAAGCACCTGCCCGAGATGCAGAAGGTCTGCGGGCTCGACGTCGCACCGGTGTTCCTGCCCGTCGTCGACGACTACTACAAGGGGATGGCCACCACCATCACCCTGCACAACCAGCTCCTGCCCGGTGCCCCGGGCATCGCGGACATCCACGAGGCCCTGAACGCTCACTATGACGGCCAGCGGCTGGTGAGCGTGGCTCCCCTTGGCAGCAACGGCCCCGTGCTCTATGCCAACGAGCTTGCTGGCACCAACGAGCTGCGCATCGTGGTGTGTGGCAACGACGAGCGCACGAGCGTCACCGCCCTCTTCGACAACCTGGGCAAGGGAGCCTCGGGTGCGGCGGTGCAGAACATGAACATCGTCTTGGGCATCGACGAGACGACTGGGCTGCTGTAGCGCCGTGGGCGCCTTCAACGACAAGGTCTACGAGATGGTCCGCCAGATTCCGGCGGGCTATGTGAGCACGTACGGTGACATCGCGCGTGCCATCGGACAACCACGCAAGGCCCTTTTCGTGGGCTATGCGATGAAGAGCACCACAGACCCCGGTGCCGTGCCGTGTCATCGGGTGGTCTTCAAGGATGGGCACTTCTGGGGCGAGGACGAGGACGGCAACCCCACGCCCCAGCGCATCATGCTCGAGCGCGAGGGCGTGCCCTTCCTCGACAGGGATCACGTCGACCTCGAGGCCTGTCGCTGGACGCCAGGACGTATGGATGTGGAGGGACGCCCCCAAGACATCGACTGGGCTCGTGAGATGGGCGACCTGTGGGAGGGCGAGGGTTAGCCTCTCGTCAAAAGGCGGACGTTTCCGTCGGCTAGGCCGAGTATCATCAAAGGAGTGCATTGCAGGGGGCAATCGGCTGGGTTGCCTGGAAATGAGCGCAAGGGAGTCGCACGATGGCACAGGACAGGCGTGACAACGGCAGGAACAACGACCGCCGCATGGAGAGGACGGCCGCTGCCGTCAAGCACATCGCAGAGATGGACGCCAAGTATGGCAAGGACATCGAGCGCTCGGTCGCCGAGCTCAAGGTCTATGACGGCATGCCCAAGCCCCAGGTGGAGGGCGCCCTGCCCACCATCGCGATCGTCGACCAGGACAGCGCCGCCGCCGTGCTCGAGCGGGGACGTGGCCTCGCCAGCGCCTGTGACCTCGCGCTCCTTGACTTTGCCTCGTTCGTCAACCCGGGTGGCGGCTACGAGCGTGGCGCCTGGGCCCAGGAGGAGGCCATCTGCTCGGAGTCCACGCTCTACAACGTCCTGCGCACGCAGAAGGCCTGGTACGGCCAGAACCGCAGCCGCAACATCAACTGCGAGCTCTATCGCAACCGCGGGCTGGTGGTGCCCAAGGTGCGCTTCGAGCGCGAGGGGTACCACAGCTATGCCGACGTCATCGTGGTCGCCGCGCCCAATGCGGTTCGTGCGCGCCAGAACTACCGCATCGACGACGACACCCTCGTCAAGGCCATGCGTGACCGCATCCGCTTCGTCATGGCCATCGCCGACGAACTGGGCCACGACAAGCTCGTGCTGGGAGCCTTTGGCTGTGGCGCCTTTGGCTGGGACGCCGCCGTCGTGGCCGAGCTCTTCCGTGCCGAGCTCGCCACGGGCACGCATGTGGCAACGCAGGTGACCTTCGCCATTCCCAAGGCGCGCTTCGACGAGAACCTCCCCAAGTTCCAGCATGCCTTTGCCGCCTTCCCCGCCAAGAACGACGAGCCCTATCGCAAGCCTGCGGCAGAGCCCCGGCGTGTCGAGCGCGTCGAGGAGGACGACGAGGACGAGGAAGACTGGCGCAAGTACCTGGGGTAGTCCAGCTGGCAGAGTGACTTCGGTCGCCCAAGAGATGCCCTTCACAAGACAGAACAACTGTTCTATACTATGATGAAGAAACTCGGGGAGAGGAGCCACCATGCCGTTCGACTTCAAGAAGGAGTACAAGGAGTACTACCTGCCACCCACCAAGCCCAGCATCGTGCAGGTCCCGGCCATGAACTTCGTGGCCGTGCGTGGACAGGGTGACCCAAACCAGGAAGACGGCGCATACCAGGACGCCATAGGCCTGCTCTACGGTATCGCGTTCACCATCAAGATGTCACCCAAGGCAGGGCATGCCATGGAGGGCTACTTCGAGTACGTGGTGCCGCCGCTCGAGGGCTTCTGGTGGATTGATGGCCTCGATGGCATGGACTACGCCCGCAAGGCCGACTTCCAATGGATCAGCTGCATTCGTCTGCCACAGTTCGTCACGCACGAGGAGTTTGACTGGGCGGTGGCGGAGGCCACGCGCAAGAAGAAGCTCGACTTCTCTGCGGTCGAGTTCATGACGCTCGAGGAGGGCCTCTGCGTGCAGTGCATGCACCTTGGGCCCTATGACACCGAGCCCGCCACGGTCGACGCCATGCATGCATATCTGGCCGAGCAGGACCTCGAGCTGGACTTCTCCGCGGCTCGTCGCCACCATGAGATCTATCTCTCCGACGCACGCCGCACTGCCCCCGAGAAACTCAAGACGGTCATCAGGCATCCGGTGCGCAAGCGGTAAACTCGTTGACGTCTGACCAACGAGGGGGTTTGCCGTGCGTATTGGTAAGGAGCCCTGGCCTTATTTGCAGTCGATGCCCGACCTGTTGTGGTTTCGCCTCGTGACTTCGTTCGTGCTCGGAGCGATTCTGTTCGTGCTCGACCTTCTTGCCACCTGGGCCCTCTACTCGACGGGTCACGTCGCCGTGACCGGAGGCGACTTCAGGTTCATCTTCTCCTCATGGCAGGGCTGGCTGCTCATCATCATGGCGTTGGTGTCGCTGTACCTCTATGTGGCGTTCGACCTCAACGTCAAGGTTGCCTATGCAGGCCATGTGGTGCGCGGCGAGCGAGTCTCGATGTGGGCGACGATGGGGGAGGGCATACGCGCCATTCGTCGCTTCATCTGTCCGCAAGGCGCGCTGGTGGTTCTCTACATTGCCCTGATAGGACCCATCGTCGGCACAACCCTGTCCATCTCGCTCACCGAGAGTCTCGAAGTCCCCAGCTTCATCTCCTCCGTCATCAATGCGAACCCGCTCTATAGCACGGCCTATACCCTTGTGGTCCTGACATTTGCTCTGGTGGGGTTCTTCAACATCTTCTGCGTCCACGGGGTGGTGATCGATGACCTGGGCATGGGTGAGTCCATAAGGCGATCGAGTGCCATCATGCGCAAGCACTGGAAGGACTACCAGCTCAAGATGATGCTGTTCTGGGTGTCTTACGGTGTCCTGCTGGTTCTCTTCATGCTTCTGGTCCAGGTGATTCCCGTCGCCCTGATCGCGCTGCTCGAGCTGTGGGACAACCCGCGATTCTGCATGTTGCTCTGCGGCCTCTTCGGGGTCGTCTCATTTTGGTTTGTCACCATGTTCCTGACGCCCTTCACGCTCATCAGGATGACCCATCTCTATGTTGGCTATTGTCGGGGCGAGCAGGTTGAGATTCCCGTTCGAAAGAGAAGGCACCATCCAGTGATGGCAATCATCGTCATGGCGATACTTGCCCTCTGCGTGGGCGGTGCGTTCATCCTCAACGAGGGCTTTGACGAGCTCTTCCCCTCCGAGGTCACGGTTCGAACCATCGCACATCGCGGTGGTGGAAACGAGGGACCCGAGAACACCGTCGCGGGCCTTCGTACCGCAGCGGGGCTGGGTGCCTGGGGGTCCGAGATCGACATCCAGCGGACGGCGGACGGCCATTATGTCGTGAATCATGACAACACGTTCAAGCGCACCACGGGTGACCCGCGCAAGCCTGGGGAGATGACCCTCGATGAGGTGCGGCAGCTGCGCGTCGACGGCGAGCCGGTGGCCACCTACGAGGAGATGCTCGACGCCGCACACGAGGAGGGCGTGATCCTCTTCGTCGAGCTCAAGGGGGTGTCGGCAGACCGGCAGATGGCAGATGACGCGGTACGAATCGCTCGAGAGCGTGGCGTGCTGGACGAGTGCGTGTTCATCTCGCTTGACTACGAGCTCGTCGACTACCTTGAAAGCACCTATCCCGAGGCTCAGACGGGCTTCCTCACCTGGGTGGGTTATGGAAACACTGCCTACCTCAACTGCGACTATCTTGCGTTTGAGGAGCAGTCGGCAACTGATGAGGCCATCCTCGCGGCGCACAATCGGGGCAAGGGGGTCTTCGTCTGGACCGCCAACGACTATGCCACGCAACGTCGCTTCATGCTCACCGATGCAGACGCGATCATCACCGACAACGTCGCGCAGGCAAACGAGGTGCGTGTCGAGCTCGAGGAACGTGACGACATCACGCGTATCATCGATAAGTTGCTAGAAAGGTAGTGACATGCGGGAGCGGAATACCGCTCCCTATGATTGAGGGGTCGTGCTGGAAAGAGGCGTGGGGAAGGGGCCTGCCATGGAGCTGCTCGACTACGAGAAGGACCATCTGACTCGCGTGCGGGAGGGGCTTGCGGAGTGCATGGTGTTGCTGCGCACCAACGGGGCGTTCCCGCTCGAAGAGGCTACCACGCTTGCCGCCTTTGGCAACGGTGTGCGCTATGGCGTGAAGGGAGGCTCTGGATCTGGCGACGTCAACGCCCATGTGGTTGTGGGCATCGAACAGGGCCTCGTCGACGCGGGCTTCCGACTCACAAGCTCGGCTTGGCTTGACGCGTACGACAGATGCCGCGCCCAGGCCAAGAAGGACTTCCGCAAGCGGCTCAAGCGGGAGGCCAAGGCGGCGGGCGAGATGCTGATCCTCTATGCCATGGGCGCCGTGATGCCCGAGCCGGACTACGACATCCCCCTGGACCTTACCGCTGACGCTGCCATCTACGTGCTCTCCCGCATGGCGGGCGAGGGCAATGACCGCAAGCCGGTCGCAGGCGATGTCCTGCTCACCGCCACCGAGATTCGTGACATCCTGGCCCTCAACGCGCGCTATGAGCGCTTCATGCTCGTCCTCAACACGGGTGGTCCCGTCGACCTGAGTCCCGTCGCCGAGGTGGGTAACATCCTCGTGCTCTCGCAGTTGGGATCGATGATGGGCGATGCCCTCGCCGACGTGCTCCTGGGTAGGGCCAACCCCTCCGGCAAGCTCACCACCACATGGGCCGGCTGGAAGGACTACTGCCCCGACATCGAGGTGGGTGACCTCGACGACACCTACTACCGCGAGGGTGTGTATGTGGGCTATCGCTACTTCGACACCGTTGGCAAGCGTGCGCTCTATCCCTTTGGCTTCGGCCTCTCGTATACCGACTTCAAGCTGGGCGAGGCTCGTGCCGCCTTGGAGGGTGGTACGGTCACGCTCGCGGTCGACGTAACGAATGTCGGTGCACGTTCTGGCAAGCAGGTCGTGCAGGCATACGTGACCACTCCCGAGGGAAGGCTTCGCAAGCCCTGGCAGGACCTTGCCGGGTTTGCCAAGACGGACGAGCTCGAGCCTGGTATGACGCAAACCGTCGAGATTGCCTTCGACATGGACGACTTGGCCTCATTCGACGAGGAGGCCTGTGCCTATGTGCTCGAGGCTGGTGAATACGTGCTGCGCCTGGGCACGAGCAGCGTCGACACCAAGCCTGTCGCCGTGGTAGAGCTTGGCGAGGACGTTACGCTGCGTACGGTTCGTCCTGTGCTCGAGCCCGCGGGGTTCGATGAGGTCGTCTACGAGCGCGCAGCTCGCGACGAGCATCTCGAGGGGCTGCCCAAGCTTGTGCTCGAGGCGTCCTCGTTCGAGACCATCTCGACGGCCTACGATGGGGAGCCCGAGGTCTTGGAGGAAGTCACTGCGCTCTCCAACGAGGAGCTCGCCTACCTCAACGTGGGAGGCTTCTCTGGCGGAGGTGGCCTGCTCTCGGTCATTGGCAATGCGGCGACCAATGTCGCCGGTGCTGCCGGCGAGTCCACCTCACAGCTGCTTGCCAAGGGCGTCAAGCCCATCGTGATGGCAGACGGCCCTGCAGGGCTCAGGCTTGCGAAGGACTTCTACCGCGATGAGAAAGGCGCCCACTCCCTAGGAGGAGGCGCTATCCCTGCTGGCATACTCGACGTGCTGAGTGGTCCGCTTCGCATGATTGCCGGCATGGTCCTTGGCGGGAGCAAGCCTCCCAAGGGTGCCGAGGTCCTGCATCAGTACTGCACGGCACTTCCGGTGGGCACGGCCATCGCGCAGACTTGGAACCTCGGCTATGCCGAGGCCTGCGGTGACGTGGTGGGCGAGGAGATGGGGCGCTTTGGCGTGCATCTGTGGTTGGCGCCGGCGCTCAACATCCACCGCTCCATCCTCTGCGGTCGCAACTTCGAGTACTACAGCGAGGACCCGCTGGTGAGTGGCAAGGTCGCCGCCGCACTCACGCGTGGCGTGCAAGCCCATCAACATCGTGGCGCGACGATCAAGCACTTTGCCGCCAACAACCAGGAGACCAACCGCTACTTCAACAGCAGCCGCCTGAGCGAGCGCGCCATGCGCGAGATCTACCTCAGGGGCTTCCAGATCTGCGTGCGCGAGAGCCAGCCGCTTGCGGTTATGACCTCGTACAACCTAGCCAACGGCACCCACACCTCAGAGAGCCGTGCCCTCACCGAGGGATACCTGCGTGCCGAAAGCGGCTTTGCCGGTATCGTCATGACCGACTGGGTGTTGCCACTCAACAACCGTGGCACGCGCTATGCCGTCGCGGATGCGGGTCGTGTGGCTGCGGCGGGTGGTGACCTCTTCATGCCCGGCAGCAAGGGAGACTTCGACAACATCATGGCTGCTCTCAAATCCGGTGCGCTCACTCGCCATCAGCTCGAGGTCAACGCAAGCCGTGTGGTGCGCATGTCCCGGCAGCTCAACGGTGAGGCCTCGAAATGAGACGCTTTTCTAGGAAACGGTGTTCCATTCGGCTATGATTGGTCCATAAGCCTCGTCGGAGCCCAAATGCCAAGCTCCGGCCAGAGAAGGGATGCGTGCATGAGGGTCTAGTCGATGCAAGGAAAGCCGCCTGTTCGCGGAGGGGCCGTTTTGGCTCGTGGACGGGCATGCATCGGGAGGACCAAAATGCAGCTCAATCTATCGAACATCGAATACTGCTACCCACAGGCGCAGGCACCGATCCTGC
>CAMPCT010000093.1 GCA_946647055.1 uncultured Atopobium sp.
CAGGAAGAGGCCAGGCGGAGACGGAGCGGGACACGCGTTGTCCCGATTCCGTCCCGAGATCGCCCCTGCTCCACGACCGGTGTAGGAGTGGCTTCTCTGCTGGCTGCAGGATAGACGATGGACGAGCTTCCTGCATTTGCATAAATATCGATTGTTCTGTATAGGATTGTTTTACTGCAAAGCGTATGAGAAAACTATTATCGCCTGACAACTGCTTGTTATTGGTATGGTTGAAGCTCCGACTATTCCTAATTGTCTGAGTTTTCGTATATTATTGCATTTCGCTCGTTCACGCTTTCTCCATGACGACCAATCGCCCGGACAGTCTTGGCCCAAACAGTAAGGCGCCCCGGCGGCACGAGCCACCGGGGCGCCCCCTGCGCGCTGGTCGTATTGCCAGGCTACATGGGCATGCTCGCCGTTGGGGTGAACGTGCGCGTGAGGTACTCGCGGTCGAGCGCGTAGAGACCCTTGGGGTCGCTGCCAAAGAGCTCCATATTGCTCACCATCTCGGAGGCGTTGGCCTCCTCCTCACCCTGCTCCTTGATGAACCAGTCGAGCATCTGCATGGTGCGGAAGTCGCGAATCTCGTAGGCAGCGGCATAGCAGTCGTTGATGAGCGAGGTCACGTACTGCTCGTGCTCGAAGGCGGCCTTGAGCGGACCCATGTCGTCGGTGAAGGTCTTGTCGGGCTCGGCGATGGCGAGCATCTTGACCGGCCAGTCGTTGTCGAGCAGGTAGCGGCGGATGATCTTGGCGTGGGAGACCTCCTCCTCGGCCTGGATCATGTACCAGTTGGCGAAGCCCTTGAGGCCGCGGCCCTCGTAGTAGTCGGCGAAGGTGAGATAGAGGTAGGCGGAGTAGAGCTCCTTGTTGATCTGCTCGTTGAGGATGTCCCCGACCTGCTGTGCGAGTGCCATGGCTGCCCCTTCCTAGAAGAAAATGGTCCCGGGCACCGCATGGGTGCCCGGGCCGATTCTACTGCAGTCGTGTGGTCATGCTATGCCAGAAGGGCCTCGTCCGCCCAGTGGGGGTTGGCGAGGAAGGGCCTGCCCACGCCGATGAGGTCAGCCGCGCCTGACTGGAGGAGCTGCTCCGCGTCGGCGCCGGTCTTCACGCCACCCGTAAGAATGACGGGCACACACACCGCCTCCTTGACGGTCGTGCTCATGTCGGCAAAGTAGCCGGGCTCCTTGTGGTCGGCACGGTCGAAGCGGCACATTCCGCCCGAGAGGTCAAGCAGGTCCACACCCGCACGCTCGAAGGCCTGCGACGCGGCGACGGCGTCCTCGATGGTGCTTCCGCCCTCCATGTAGTCGCTACCGCCAAGGCGGACGGCCACGGGATAGTCGTCCCCCACGGCCGCGCGCACGGCGGTGATGACCTCGAGGTGCAGGCGAATCCTGTTCTCGAGCGACCCGCCGTACTCGTCGGCGCGCTTGTTGGTGAGCGGTGAGTAGAACTGGTTGAGCAGGTAGCCATGGGCGGAGTGGATCTCGACGCCGTCGAAGCCCGCCTCGCGCGCACGGACCGCGGCCTTGGCGAAGCATGTCACGACCTCGGCAATCTGCTCGGCCGTCATCTCGTCGGGCTCGACGCCGTCACCGATGGTGGGGCGCACCGGCAGGAGCACGCTGCTGGCCGAGAGGGCCCTGCGGCCGATGACCTCGGCGAAGCAGGCGCTTCCGCCGTGGCTGATCTGGGCCATGATCTTGGCGGGCGTCTGGTGGACGCGCTCGGTTATCCTTGCGAGCGCCACAACGTCCTCGTCTCGCGCAATTGAGACCTGGTCGGCCTTGGCCTGGCCCCAAGGGTGCACGTAGAGGTGCTCGGTGATGACGAGTCCCAGGTGCCCACCATCGCAGCGCTCGCCGTAGTGCTCGACCAGGGCGTCGGTCACCTGGCCGCCCCTGCTGTTCTTGTACGTTGCCATGGGAGGCAGGACGATCCTGTCGGCCACCTCCATGGAGCCGATCCTCAGCGGCTGTTCCAGCATTCCGACCATCTCCCTAGATGTTGAGCTCGCCTTCGGAGAACAGGTTGACCTCGCCGGCCAGGCGGCAGCGCCCGTCGCCCTTGACGACGGCGGTCAGCACGCCGGTGCGCTGGCTGGCTTGGAGACCCACCAGGTTCTCCTTGCCCAGGCGCTCGGCCCAGTAGGGGAAGATGTGGCAGTGACCGCTGCCGCAGACCGC
Organism: uncultured Atopobium sp.; assembly: GCA_946647055.1. The sequence goes on from CAMPCT010000093.1 coordinate 2,196, forward strand.
CTCCTCGTGGACGCCGGCCTTGGGGGCGAAGGAGCGGCTCACGATGTCGTACGCGGGGTCGTCGGACTGGGCGGTGGCATGGATGATGTGCCCGTCCAGCTTGACGAGGAGCTCGTCTGAGGGGTCGAGGGCGCGCACGGTCGCCTCGGAGTCCATGACGCAGACCAGGTCGCGGGCCTTCCAGACCTCGAGCGGGCGAACGCCAAAGACGGCCTCGACCTCGTCGCACAGGTCGACCTTCTCGATGTCGAACGCGGGGAAGTCCATGTCGTAACCGCTCTCGGTACGCACGACGGAGACCTCGCCTGCGTTGGACGAGAAGCGCGCGACCTCTGCCTCGGGCTCGAACTTGGTCAGGATGATGGCGCCTGCGCCAAGGACCGCGAAGCCGATGGGGCCAGCCTCACCAGCAGGGGCGAAGCAACGCAGGGGACGGACGCCGTCCTCGGGCTCCTTGACGAAGCAGGTAGCGCCAAGGCCATTCTCCCGGGTGATGGCAAGCATGAGCTCGTCGGAGGGCCACTCGTCCACGAAGCAGACGGCGACGGGGCTTCCCGAGAAGGGCTTGCAGGCAAACGAATCGACGACGAACTGACGCATGGTTCTTCCTTTCCTCATTGGCATTGCATGTCTACGACTACCCCAGCGCGGGGTGGTCGTTGACCTGCTCGACCGAGTAGTAGGTGACGAGCACGGCATCGGGCAGACGGACCGAGTCGCAGACGAAGACCTTCTTGGTCATCCACTTGAGCGACTCGTCGTAGACCTCGATGGTGGGGGTCGTCACGTAGTAGAAGTCCTTGGGATTGATGGCGCCGCCAGCCTTGAGGGTCTCGACCTGGTCATCTGGCACGGTGCGGATGCCACGCACGTGGGCGTACACGGCACGGCCGTCGTCCAGCTTGAAGCCGTACGCGGCGTCGATGTGGGTAACGCCATCGGAGTCAACGTACTGGTGGTCGATGCCCGCGCTCATTATGGTGCCGTGAAAGTCGGGGCCGATGATCTCGCCCTCGGGGCAGGGAATGAGGATGCGCTTGCCAGGACCGTCGTAGTCGCAGCCAACGACCTCCGCCGGCGCCGCGAGCGCAAGCTTGACCTCGAACTGCTTCTTGAGCGACAGGGACATGGTGACTCCTTTCCTATCAGCTTACTGTAAGCATTTAGTACTACCTACTATATATTATGTTCTACATTATGAACGGTACATTATGGAATGCAAGATATGCCCGCAGGGGCATTACCTGCGTGGATTTCCCTACTCCTCCACCAGGAGCTTGCGCCACACCTTCATGCGCTCGTCCAGGAAGGGGCCAACCTCGTTATGGTCGCGCGACGCAATGACGTCGACCTGCATGAGGTAGTTGTCGGGCAGAAGCCAAGGTTCCCCTATCTCGTGGCTCCTCCGTATCGCCGCTAAGCGACTGAACGAGGCGATCTTGTGGATGACGTCGTCAAGGCGCGCGAGCATGCGGTTGCCATGCATGGATCCGAGGAATTGGTTGAACCCGTACCCCGCCGCGTAGCATTGGTCATCGGTCGAGGTGGGGTCGAGCATGACCTCGCGGAAGTGCTCCCCCCGGCGGCGCAGTTCGTCGATCTGTTCGTCGGTCGCGTGCTTCTGGGCAAGGTAGGTCACGCCGTCCGCCAGGGCGATCTTGACGTCGAGCAGCTCGTCCATGGTGTGCTCAGAGAGGATGAGGCCATAGATGAGCGGATCGAGGAGCTTGTCGTTGTAGTTCTCGACCACATAGGTGCCCTTGGCGCGACGAATCTCGAGCACGCCAAAAGCGACCAGGACCTTGATGGCCTCGCGCACGGCGTTGCGCCCGACCCCCAGGGCCTCCGCAAACTCTACCTCAGTCGGAATCTTGTCTCCTGGCTTGAGTTCGCCCGAGACGAGGGCGTCGGTGATGCGCTTGATGATGATGTCGGAGAGCGAACCCTTGGGCAGCTCGGCAAACAGCTTCTCGTATGCCATATGGCCTCCGTGGCAGTAACGTACCAATGTCCTACATTGGACTATAGCATGTTTGAGGCGCGCACGGCCGAGCCAGGGTCGGACAATACCTCCGCCCCCCGCTCACCGACACATGCAGTGGGACCAGTCCAAAAAACCGGGGACGCAGGCCTGCCCCATGCCTGCGTCCCCAACCCAGAAAGGAGGGTCTCTTCGAGGTGTCCCGCCTAGTACTCGAGCTTCCACATGTAGCGGCGGACGGTGAGCGGATGCTGGCGCTCCTCGGCCAGCGCCTCGGCGTAGGTACGGAACACGGCGGTGTGCAGCATGGGGTTGAAGTAGGTGGCCACGCTGCCCGGCACGACACCAGAGAGGTTGTAGTCCTTGGCGTCGACCACGGTGACCTTGGCATCAAAGCGGTTGAGGAAGGTGAGGGCGCGGGCGTCGACCGAGCGGGTCTTGCCGTCGTTCATGAGGAGCACGAAGGGGACGTCCTTGTCGACGATCTCGAAGGGGCCATGGAAGAACTCGCCCGCGTGGAAGTTGCCGGAGTTGACCCACTGCATCTCCATCATGAGGCAGATGGAGCTGGAGTACGCGACCAGCTGCGAGGCACCGGAGCCCATGAAGTAGATGATGTCGTCGTCCTTGTAGTCGCGGCCAAACTTGGCGGCGAAGCCCTTGGCGCTGGTGGCCGCCTTCTCGCACAGGTCGAAGATGGTGTCGAAGCCGGCCATCATCTCGTCGTAGCGCTCGTAGCCCTCGACCTGGTTGAGTAGCTCGACGGCGAGCGCGATGACATAGCCCATCTTCTCGACCTTGGCGGCGTAGTTGAGCTCGAAGCCGTGCAGGATGACGTGGTCGGCCTCCTTGGTGAGGGGCGAGTCGGCCGCGTGGGTAACGGCGATGACCGTGGCACCCAGCTCCTTGGCCACGTGGTTGGCCTGGACGGTCTCGGGCGTGGTGCCGCCCAGCGAGCAGGTGATGATGACGGCGTCCTCGCCCACCCAGGCGGGGGTGTCGTTGTTGAACTCGGCTGCGGTGAAGTGGAAGGGGCGCAGCTGACGGGCGGCGTCCTTGAGGAAGTAGTAGCCAGGATAGAGCTCGGAGCTCGAGGCGCCGCAGCCCACGAAGGCGACGTGACGGATGTCGTGGTTCGCGAGGATCCGGGCGACGATGTCCTTGACGTTGGCAAGGTCGATGGTGTGGTGCATGGCGGGTCAGTCCCTTCTCACGATGCGCGGGCTGGTCCCGCGCTCCTTTTGGACGAGAAAAGAGGATATGATGTCATATGACGTAATGCAAGTGAGACGCACACTCTCCACGGAGCCACTACGTTTGCGCGTGGCGCAGGCGATGCGTCCGGACGCCTTGAGTCGCGCGTCGCAATCCCATCAGGGTGGCAGGCCCTCCAAGCACATCCCATCGTAGTAAGCTAGGGAGGATGAGCACACGAGACGAGGAGGCATCACGATGCCACGCATCACCGAGGGCAACCGACTCTGGTTCTACCAGCTGTTCCGCGACACGATAGGCCACGGGCGCCAGGCAAGCGTCGCCCAGGTCGAGGAGGTCCTCGCCGCCGAGGGCGTGGACCCCGAGGACGTCGAGTGCACCGACGTCACGCAGCTGCTCGAGGCGCTGGGCGACCTCGTGAAGCTCACCGTGTTCAAGAAGGGCCGCATCTACGCCACGCCGCTCCCCAACGAGGCCTACGACGCCATCCTGGAGCGGCTGGCGGCGCCTGCCGAGGAGGCCGCAGGTGGGAAGGCCGGCTCCGGCAAGGCGTCTAACAAGCCATGGAAGCGCAAGAAGGGCACAAAGGACCCCAAGCCCGCCAAGCCCCGCAAGCGCAAGGAGACAAAGGCCGCGGAGTCCGTCGAGGAGCCCATGGTCGAGACGCCCGTGGAGGCACCCGAGGAGCCTGTGGCCGATCCGATCATCGAGGATCCGGTCGAGGAGGTCGCGCCCAAACCGGAACCGGAACCGGAGCCCGCGCCTGAGCCTGAGCCGGTGCCCGCGCCGGAGCCGGAGCCAGCGCCAGCGCCGGAGCTGGAACCAGAGCCTGAGCCCGCACCCACGCCAGCTCCCGAGCTCTCCCCCACCCCGTCCATCTCGCTCACCATCACCTACCAGCCGGAGCCCGAGCCGGAGCCCGAGCCAGAACTGGAGCCCGAGCCGGAGCCCGCACCCGAGCCCGTCCACGCACCTGCGCGTCCCGCCCAGCCCGACTTCCCCCAGAGTGTCTCCGAGGAGGTCATCTGCGGAAACGCCCAGCTCAGGGGTCTCTACCAGATCCTCCCGGTGGATGTCGACCCCATGCGGGTGCTCGACGAGGACTGGCGCTTCGCACGCTCGACGGGCACCGTGTCGGGCAACCGCGGCAAGGCGACCTTCCCCCTGCGCTACGTCCATCCCGACGGATCGCCCGTCGAGGTCACGCTCAAGCGCGCCCCCAAGGCGACCGGCGGCAAGCGCTGGACGCTCGCCTACGTCGACGGTGACGACGGTACCGGCGACCTGTACGCCACCGTGGGCATGGAGGGGCTGCCCGTCGCCCACGAGGGTGCCTGGCGCGAGCTCTCTGGCGCCCGTCGCATCCCCGAGGACGTGAGCCCCGACCGCGAGCTTGCCTCGTTCGCGGTCATCGGCACTTGGGACTCCCTGCTGGGCACGCTCGCCACGGCGGCCATGCCCGAGCGCTGGAACTACGCCCACGAGGGCGTGGGCCGCGCGAGCCGCTACGGCATCCTGCGCGAGTACCTCACGGTGACCTTCCACCGCATCCAGGCCGAGGGCAAGCTCGGCATCGCCGCGGATGGGTCGCTAGCCGCCTTTGACACGGGACTCCTCACGCCCTTCTCGGAGCCCCTCTATGCCTGCTTCGAACCCAACCGCGGTGACATCGCCTGGAAGCTCGCGGGCTTTGCCGTCGCGGGCTCCGGGGAGCTGGGAATGCGCCTCGTGGCATCGCTCGACCCCCTGCCGGAGCCTGCCTGCTACCTCACGCAGCTCTCCGACATCATTCCCGAGCAGGGACGCATGGTGATCCTCGACACCGAGACCCTTCTCTCGCGCCAGCTGGGTCGCCTGCCACGCACCTTCGTGGCCGAGCAGCTCGAGGGCAACACCAACGCAAGCGAGCTCTACGCCGCCCTTCTGGACGAGGCAGAGGGCACGGGACTGGCTGGCAGCCGCCTCATGGAACTCGCACATGCCATCAAGGCCGACCCCGGACTCTATCGTCGCATGTCGCATGCCCTCGAGGACGCCGTCGACCTCGCGCTGCGCCGCTCCCGCACGAGCTTCAGGCTCTGCGCACCCGTGTATGACCCCGCAGACGACCGCACCAAGCTCCTCGTGCCGCTCTGTCTGGTGGATGACGCACACGTGGACTGTGCGATGGTGCTGGCCATGCAGCCCTCGGGCGCCTATCAGGGCTCGGCCGTGCTGCCGCTCGACCGCGCCTATGCCTGCGCGCGCGTGGTGTGCTCGGAGATGCCCTCTTGGCTGTGAGACGGCTGGGGACGGTTCTCGTTTGTCTCTGAGACGGATGGGGACAGACCTGTTGCTCAGGTCTGTCCCCATCCGCCTCAGA
>CAMPCT010000094.1 GCA_946647055.1 uncultured Atopobium sp.
CTCGAGCCGGGCAGAGACGAGCGCTGTCGCGGTCATGGCATCCTCCCATCTGACGGTCGAGAGCAGCGTCTTACGTTTCTGTCGATTGTAATACGTCTAGCAAGAACAAAGCAACTCTTGGATAACGCTGTCCCTTGGTCACCCGCTATGGTCAAGTCTTCCTCCAACAAGTGATGGCGACAGGTCGTGGGAAAGACGTGCTCGACAGCACACGAGTCGCCCCGTCGCAGGTTTGGCCATAAGTCCACTCACCCCGCAAAACACGCCGCTCGCAAAACATGTATTAACTTGTCTTGATATAATTTTGACCATCTCGTATGGTTCCGGCATCAGGCCTGTGCACATTCAGGCGCCATCTTGGTCCGTAAGCGGGCTTAACAAGGAGGAAACCATGGCAGAGAAGACCGCAAAGAAGAAGTATTCGATCAAGGACGAGTTCACCCTCATCTCCATCCTGACGATTCCCATCGCCGTCGCGGTCAACATCGTCGGCGACCAGATTGTCCAGGCTCTCAAGCTCCCCATCTTCCTTGATGCGATTGGCGTCATCTTCATGGGCATGATCTCTGGCCCCTGGTCCGCACTTGTCGCAGGCGTTCTGACCAACCTTGTCGAAGGCATCGTCGACAACCCCACCCTTATCCCGTTCGCCATCACCTCTGCTGCAACCGGTCTCGTCTCTGGCTACTTTGCCCGCGCGGGCTGGTTCTCTGACAAGGAGAAGCGCTGGAAGCTCCTCGTGATTCTGCTTTGCCTGGTCATCTCCACCATCCTGACCGCCTCCCCTATCTCGGTCATCGCCTTCGGTGGCGTCTCCGGCAACGGCGGCCAGTCTCTCGCAATCGCAACCCTGCTCGCAACCGGCCACAACATCTGGGCATCCGTCATCGGCACCGACTTCATCATCAACACTATCGACCGCGCCCTCTCCATGCTCATCTCATTCGCGGTCATCAAGGTCATGCCTGCACGTACGCTCATCAAGTACGCGCTCGGCGAGCAGTACATCGAGAAGAACAACGACTAACAGCAATCCGAAACCGTTGCTGCGCGTCCCTTCGTAACAGTCCGATGGCACGAAGGGACGCGCAGCAAGTGAAGGGACTGCAATGAATCGCGAAATGCTTATCAGGAAAGAGCCGAACAAGCTCGCTGGGCTCTATCCCGTCGACAAGCTCTGGGTCCTAGCGATGTACGTGATCATCGTCATCTGCGCCAACGTCGTCAAAATTAACGGCCTTCCGCTCCTGCTCATCCCCCTATCCGCCTGTCTCTTCGTACTGTTCGCCCTGAGTGGTCGACCAAGGGATTTCTTCAAGTTCGTCTACACGATCAGGTTCCTGTTGATCCTGCTGTTTGTGGTACAGGCGTTTCTGCTCAAGGGAACCGAACCTGTGCTGCTCTGGCAGCTTGGCTTCCTCACTATCTACCAAGAGGGCCTGCAGCGCGCCATCGCCCTCACGTTTAACGTGCTTAACTTTGCTGGTATCTTCTACTGGTTGTTCAACACGTCCTCCTACCAGGAAATCGCCACAGCGCTCGAGCAAAACGGCATGAGCCACCGCGCCGCCTACGTCTTCGTCTCGACGTTCAAGATGATCGACGTCCTGAGCGACAACTCGAAGCGCATCATGAACGCCCAGCGCGCTCGCGGCGTCGAGACCGAGGGCAACGTCCTCGTACGTGCGAAAGCCTTCGTACCCGTCATCATCCCGCTCATCGTCAACGCGATGCTCTCAGTGAGCGAGCGCACGCTGACGCTTGAGTCAAAGGGATTCGCTGTCGACTGCCCCAAGACCATCCTGGTACCCGTCTACAAGAACGGTTTCGAGACCCAGGCCAAGGTCATCATGGGCGTCCTTATGCTCTGCGCAGTGGGGGGGATGATAGCATGGCTCGTGATGTAATCAGGCTCGAGCACGCCACCTTTCAGTATCCACTCGATAACAAGCCTTGCCTCATCGACGTAAGCTGCTCCTTCGAAGAAAGCAAGCTCTACGGCATCGTTGGGCCCAATGGCGCCGGCAAGACCACGCTGTCGCTTCTGGTCTGTGGCTTTGCAACCACCTTCGAGAAGGGCAGTCTCGACGGCGAGGTCACGGTCCTTGGTCGCGACATTACCAGCTATGCCGAGGGCGAGCTTGCGAGTCACGTGGGCTACGTCATGCAGAACCCCTTCAACCAAATCTCGGGATCCAAGGAGACCGTGTTCGAGGAGATCGGCTTTGGACTCGAGAACCTAGGCGTCGACCCCGACCAGATGGAGCGGCGCATCCTGGCCATCGCCGAGGAGACCAACATCACCGACCTGCTGCTCAAGAACCCCTTCGAACTCTCGGGCGGACAACAGCAGCGTGTCGCGCTGGCATCGGTCCTGGTCATGGAGCCGGAGATCCTCGTGATAGATGAGCCCACCTCGCAACTCGACCCAGCTGGCACCGAGGGTATCTTCGACATCATCGCCAAGCTCAAGGCCGAGGGTAAGACGGTCATCCTCGTCGAGCACAAGGTCGACCTGCTCGCCGAATTCGCCGACGAGATCATCGCTCTCGAAGAGGGCCACGTCATCGCATCTGGCCCCACGGAACAGGTCCTCACAGACATGAGCCTGCTTGGCCACGGCGTACAGCTTCCGCGGGTCAGCGTGCTCTGCAACGAGCTCGCCTCCCGGGGTGTCGGGTTGCCCCGCATTCCCATCGTCCTCGAGGACGCGGTCGCTTTGCTGAAGAAGAACGCGTAAGGGGGACCCATGGACAACATTCGCCTGGACCACGTGTCCTTTTCCTACCCCAACGGCTATGAGGCCGTCCATGACGTCTCGTTGGAAATCGAGGCAGGAGAGCGCGTGGCCATCCTCGGCCAGAACGGCGCCGGTAAGACGACCACCGTCAAGCTCATGAACAACCTCAACAAACCCACTACGGGCGACGTCTTCGTGGGCGGCCGAAACACCAAGGACTTCACCACCGCGCAGATCTCACAGGTGGTGGGCTACGTATTCCAGAACCCCGACGACCAAATCTTCCACGCGACCGTCCGTGAGGAGGTCGAATACGGCCCGCGCGTCGCCCTAGGTCTCTCCGAAGAGGAGACCCGCTCCCGCACCGAGCACGCACTCAAGCTGACAGGCCTCTGGGAGAAGCGCGAGACCAACCCATTCGACCTGCCCCTCTCCGTGCGCAAGTTCGTCGCCATCGCGGCCATCATCGCCTGCGACCCGTCCGTGTTCATCCTGGACGAGCCCACGGCCGGCCAGGACCTGTACGGCATGAGGCGCCTGAGCCAAATCATCGACGAACTCCACTCCGAGGGAAAGACCGTCATCACCATCACCCACGACATCGAGTTTGCCGCCAGCGAGTTCGAGCGAATCATCGTCATGTGTCAGAAGGAGGTCATCAAGGACGGCACCGCCCTCGAGGTCTTCTATGACGACGAAGCCATAGAGCGCGCCAAGCTCAAGGCCCCCTACGTGGTCCGCCTCGCACGGACGCTGGGCCTGGGCAACGGCACCATCCTCTCTGAGCAGGACTTCGTTGACGCATACGTATAGGTTGGCGCCGCCTTCCAGCGGCGCAGTTGTGAGAGGCACACGAACATGGATTTCAGAATTGTCCCCAAGCTTCTCCAGGACGACTCGGTCCTGGACGACGAGAGCAAGCGGGTCCTTCGCGACCTCTACATCGAGGAGGGTGATGCCGCATGGGAGACCGTCGCGGGCGACGACCCGCTCGACGAGCGTCGTCTAGCGCGCAACTCCTATACCCTTGAGGAGCTCGAAGCCCAGCCGGAATGCATTCGTGAAACCGTCTCGCTCGAGCGTGATGCTATCGCCGCCGTCGCCCGCGAGGTCTGCGGTCGTGAGATTCGCTCGATCTACCTGCTGGGCTGTGGCGACTCGCTCGCGGCGCTGCGTGGTGAGCGTTTCTTTCTCGAGTCCATCCTTGGCATTCCCTGCCGTGAGGAGGATCCCCTCGACTTCTGCTGTTACGACTCCTCCACAGTCGACGAGCATACGCTCGTACTTGGCCTATCCTCGAGCGGTCGTACGATTCGTATCGTCGAGGCGCTCCTCAAGGCACGCGCGCTCGGCGCCCAGACCATCGCCTTGACCAACTCGCCCGAGTCACCACTAGCACGCATCGCTACCTGCAAGGTGCTCATCCATGCGTCACGCAAAGGCTGGCCTACCCAGTCGTCCACCTCGGCCATGGCTGCCGTCGTCGAGTTGGGTCTTGCGATGGCGCGCTGCCTAGGCAGAGAGGGCGTCGAGGCGTACGCCGCGGACTTCGAGCGCATCCCTGACCTCATGGCCAAGACCATCGAGGATACCCGCGACCACATGTGTGGGCTTGCCGAGCGGCTCTTCGACCACCAGGTGTTCTTCTTCTGCGGTGCCGGGCCCTTTTTCACCTGCGCCGAATTTGGTGCAGCCAAGGTCAAGGAGGCGACGCCAAGCTATGCCATGCCAGTCCTCCTCGAGGAGTTCCACCACTACAACACGGTCAAGGCGGGCGATCCGCTCTTTGTGATCGCACCCCCTGGCGAGTCCCCCTACCGCGGGCTCGAGACCATCCTAGCTTGCCATCAGCTGGGCGGCGAGGCGTACGTCCTCACAGGTGCGAACGAGGAGCAGCTCATCGCCCATGCCGACGACGTCATCCTCATCCCGGAGGTGCGGGAGTGCTTCGCAAACTTCCTGTACGCAGTACCACTCCAGCAGTTTGGCTACTACCTCTCGACCGTCATGGAGCGCAAGGCTCGCAAGCAGATTGCGGGGGCATAGCATGGGAGCTGTCGACTTCGTCTCCGTCGGATGCCTCGCAATCGACAACATCATCGGCACGAACGGCGAGAAGCGCCTCAAGGTCTTTGGAGGCAACGCCGCCTTTGGCGCTGCTGGGATTGCGCTTTGGCACGAAGGCAGGGTGGGCGTCGTGTCCCGACGCGGCCTCGACCTGCCCATGTCTTGGATTGACTCCCTGCGCGCGCACGACATAGACACCGACGGCATCCATGACGTGCATATGCGCCACATGATGTTCTCGGGCATGGTGTATGACGAGACGGGTGACCGCCATGAGGTCACGTTCAACGAGGACAGCCAGAGCGCCGAGCTCGTCGAGGGCTTCCCTGAGATGACACCCGACATGGTCACCCTGGCACACGAATACTTCGCACCAACCGGAGAGGACATCCCAGACGAATACCTTGGCGCCGACGTCGCAATCGCCGCACGTCACTATGACCGCCAGATGGCCTATGCCACGAGATTTCGCGAAGGGCGCGAGGACTGCCTACTGGTGCTCGACACCGGCCTGCAGTACATGAAGCCCGAACATATTGACATGCTGCCAGCACTCTTTGAGAAGGTCGACGTCGTCATCCCAAGCGAGGCAGAAGCGCGTCAGCTCTTCGGGGACGTGAGGCCTTCCCAGATGTTGCAGGGCTTGAAACAACTCGGCGCAAAACATGCTGCAATCAAGCTGGGTAAACGCGGGTGTCTCGTGGACAGCGGCAGTGGCCTCGCCCTAGTCGGTGCCTACCACTGCGGAAGCGCCGTCAAAGACCCATCCGGTGCGGGCGACAGCTTCTGTGGTGGCTTTCTCGTGGGATTGCGTCGCACGGGCGACCTGGTCGAGGCGGCCAAGCACGGCGCGGTGTCATCCTCGTTCGTCATCGAGGACTTCGGCGCGGACTATGCCCTGGACGTCACCCGCGAAGCCGCGATGGAGCGACTCTCGCATATCAAGGTCAGTGCGTACAGCGACTAGGAGGACCAAGCATGAAGAACGTCGAGCGACCAATCATTATTGGCGCGGTACACCTTCCCTACTATGGCCGGAACAATCCCAGCCTCCCCATAAGCTCGATCGAGGAGTACGCCCTTCAGAACGTGCAGGCCTTCTACGACAACGGCATCCGCACCTTGTATATCCAGGACGAGGACCTCGTCTGCGGACCCGCTTATCCCGAGACCATCGCGCTGCTCGCCTCCCTAGGCAAGATGCTCAAGCTGAGCTTTCCCGAACTGTGCCTAGGCTTCATCGTGCAGGCGCATGACCCGTACGCCTCGATTGCTGCCGCGCACGCCTGCAGCGCCGACTTCGTGCGCATCAAGGTCTTTGCTGGAACCATGTACAAGGCGGAAGGCATCCGCACGGGCGTTGGAGCCGAGGCCGTCAACTACCGAACGATGCTCGGGTCGAACGTGAAAATCCTGGCAGACGTCTACGATCGCGAGGGCATGCCCGCGGGCAACGCTCCCCTCTCGATGGCGCTCGGCTGGGCGGACAGGTTTGGGGCTGATGGCTTCGTGCTGACAGGGCACGACTGGAAGGAGACGCTCGAGTACTTGGACATTGCGGACCGAGAGAGCCTAGGAAAGCCCATCCTTGTAGGCGGCTCGGTCAAGGAGAACAACATCTACGAGGTTCTCGACCACTGCGATGGCGCGGTCGTAAGCTCCTCGCTCATGCTCGACCACCCGGCGGCAGACTCACCGCTCAAGTGGGACGCCCAAAAGATTCGAAGCTTTGCCGATAAGGTAGAAAAGTATTGAATCATGCCCTCTCAACAGGTAAAGCCCCATATCATTCTCCTAGTCCGTGTTCTGAAGCTCGCATGTCATAGAAGTGGAATCGCCGATGAAGCTTTCCCCCGACTCGAGAAAGCCGCTCTACGCACAAATTGTTGACGTCATCATGGCCGACATCCGAGACGGTCAGCTCAAGCCGGGCGACAAGCTGCCATCAGAAGCTGACTTCTCCGAAAAGTATTGCGTGAGCCGTGTCACTGTGCGACGAGCACTCGAGGAGCTCAGGAGCGCAGGAATCGTTATGTCATATCAGGGCAAGGGCTACTTTGTCAGCATGCCGGTATTCGAGAGGCCGCTCACCCAGACCAAGGAACTCCTCTCGTTCACCCAGATGTGCCTTGCTTCTGGAAGGGAACCGGGAGCTCACCTAATCAAGGTCGACTATGTCGACGGCTCGGACCGTGACAACGAGTTCCTGCGGCAGGAGCCAGGAAGCAAGCTGCTGCGAGTCCAGAGGGTGCGCACCGCCGATGGCGTCCCCATCTTCCTAGAAAACAGCTACTTCCCCGGCAAGGGCTTCGAGTTTCTCACCAGTGGGACTCTCGATGGACGAAGTATGAACACCACACTTGCCGACGAGCTCGGACGCAACGTGGCCAACTACTCACGCTGTACCATCCGCGCATGTTGTGCTACGGCGAGGATTGCCGAGCTTCTCTCCATTCCCGTGGGTGACCCCCTGTTCCTCGAGATCAAGGACCTCGTGGACGAGAATGGTCGCCCAATGCTCATCGCCAAGGACTATCTGGTAGGCAACTACTTCGTCTTTGACATGTGATGCAGCCCAGCTCTCCCAACGCAGAGGATGCGCATGGATGACGCCTGTGCATAGACCGCCTTGAGTGAGACAAAGGGAATCCATCTTCAGTATCATCTGGGTGAGAGCATGCAATGCACATGCATGGGCAACGTGGCAGCGGGGCTGCCGGGAACTACCTAGGAGGTTTGCAATGAAGAAGCTGTTCGCGATTCTCGCATCCATGACGCTGGCGCTGTGCGTGCTGGCTGGCTGTGCCGCTGGCGGCGGCTCTGCCGCCCAGGTCGCCTCCACCGAGGTCGACTTCAATGGCGCCACCGTCAAGGTCGACGTCGACGTGAGCGATGGCTGGTCCGCCGAGTTCACCGA
>CAMPCT010000095.1 GCA_946647055.1 uncultured Atopobium sp.
ACGAGGTTAGCACTGTGCGAGTAGCACTTAAATAATTGCGAGATAGGCAGGCCGTTTCACGAGTCCACCAAGAACAGTAGCCAACAGTCACGAGGCGGAGGAAAGTATTATGGCGCTATTTGGAAAAGACAAGAAGAAGGGGCGCTTCATCGTCAAGACGATGGAAATGCACGGCGGCATACACATATTTGAGGTGGTTGTCGACACGCAGACCGGGGTCAATTACCTGCAGGCAACCCGAGACATTCCCAATAACATCAGCACCAGCATCACCCCGCTGTACAACTCGGACGGCACCGTCATCGTGACGGAGGAGCACGAAGGCTAGTCATTCACCATGTGCCTCCGCATAATGTCGCAGCCTTTAAAAGAAAGGCGGACTCTCATCACTCCAAAAACGTTGTGTTGACATGCGGAGTCATCGACTTCCCGAAAACGAGCGTCCTGAGCTGCGCGTCGTTGCCGCCTTACTACGATTGTGGGCTATACATCCTGAATTGGTGAGCTGGATTTTCCTCACAAACGTAACCCTCGTTCAGCTGTAGCGTGCCCCTTTTTTGTCCGCCGGCTTAGGTAACCTTGTTCCAGGGACGGGCTCACACAGCAGGAGGAACCATGGTGCGTGAAAGACTTCTGAGCATCGGCATAACAGTCGAGGAGGACTTCCCTGTCGACATTCTCAGGGTAGGAATCACAATTGAGGGGGAACGCGATACCAAGGAGGAATGTGCCGAAGCATACAACGAGCACCTGAGGCGTATTAGGCAAGGACTGGTTGCCGCCGGTATTCCCGAAGACGACATCAAAAACAACGAGCTTGCCATCACTCCCCGCACGGAGAAGATTTATACCAGGATCGAAAGCAACAGCCCTGCATACGGGGGCTACGGCCTCAATGATGACAGGGACTACTATGTTGCCACGGAGGTGCTTCGCGGACACAGATTCGACGCGCGGGTCAACGTTGACTGCGCGGCAGAGCCCGAGATGACTAAGAGGGTCTGGCTCGCCCTGGCGGGCTGTGGCGATGAAGTCGCCTATTTCCTGCACTTCGACATCAAGGATGACGTGGCTGCCAAAAAGAGGCTTTTGACCAGGGCCGTGTTCGAAGGAAAGGAGCGTGCCGAGGTCTTGGCCGCCGCTGCGGGGGCGCGTATCGTCGGAATCCACGCCATCGAGTATGAGTATGAGCCGAGTGGCGTGTACGGCGGGGACAGGATGCGTGGCGTGGCGTTGAGGGCCAAGAGCACCTATGACGATGCCCCCGACTTCAATCCCAAGGACATCACCGTATGCTGCACGGTCCAGATGCAATGGGATATGGAACTCGTCTGATAAGGGAGTCGCCTACAGTTGAATCTACCTAGCAAACGTAGCCCTCGTTCAGCCATTGGCGATATGGCAACCACGCTTCTGTACGAGGAGAACAGGGAGGGGAAATGGTTCAGGATCACGAAATCGAAATGAGGCAGAATCCCCCCCAGGAGTATGCCTTTCTGATAGACGATCGCGCCGATGCTATTCCGAAGGAGCGCCGCAAGGAGCTCGAGGCGATGATTACGCCCGATCTCATTGCGGCTTGCAGGCAGGACCTGAAAGCCGCCGGCCTCTGGAAGTAAACGCTGTTGAATCTACCTTGCAAACGTAGCCCTCGTTCAGCATGCGCCTACCAGCGGAAACGTGGTTCTCACAGAAATGGGAGTTGGCATTGGCCCCATTCCTCCTCCATTCTAGGGCAGAGAGGGGCGCCTGGAAGGGGCCTCGACGAAGCCATGGCCTGCGGCGCCAGGGAGCGGCTTGCGGTGGGCGCGTCCTGCCGCATATAACCGATATAACCTCATAACAGTCATATCAGCCCCACGGCCAGTCGAAGCACCCGCCCCGCCATGCGGCCCGTTGGCCGGGCGGGGCCGCGAACGGCCCGCAGGGCGCCTCTCAGCGCCTCGTCTACCTGCGGTAACGCGCAGGCATCGTGACGTCGTCCCCGTCGTCCGATTGCCCCGAAGGTGTGCCCCGCCCGCTTCCGCCAGACGTCCCGTTTGGGCTTCCCACAGACGAGCGATGCCGGGCAGCCCAAGCAGGACACGTAGTATCGTCGAATCGCTTGCACTATCCGCCGATGGCTGAGAATGCGAGAGCGACCAGTGCCGGAGTCAAGTGCAACTTGGTCACCGGCATACATGAATCACGCTTACGGTAAAAGCGCATGCCCTATTGAAGCGACGAGGCGTTTACCCACACCGCCGGTCGAATGCCTGCAGACTCGTTGTCACGCATATCCCCTATGGCGCCATTCGCGCGCACGATCGGGGTGTACAGGTCGCCCTCCGGCTGCATCAGCCACCACCCAACCGTGCCGTCGTCTGATATGCCATGCCTGGCGCTATCAATGGTGGCCGTGTGGGCGGTCGGGAGGCAGCGCCTAAGCGCGTTGTTCTCGAGATAGGCCTCGACTTGCTGCTCGTCGAGCAGGAACACCTCGTCATAGGTGGTTTCCTCGATCGTCGAGCCCGCGTTGCTGACGATGGGGACCGCCTCGATGCCCAAGCGCTCGTCTTCCGTGAATGCCCCCTCGAGGAAGTCCCCCTCGAGCCAGGATCTGAGGGTTGAGGAGTACCAGCTGGCGGGGTTCGCCTGGACCCTTTCGTGGTAGGGCATGAACTCGAGGGCGTATTTGCTCAGGAGCAGACAGTGGTCTCCGTCGCGCTCGACCACGATCCACTCGATGGGCTCGGCCCCGTTGGAGGCATTCCCGTCCTGCTCATATGAGCCGAAGAAGACGCATTCCATACCGTACATCTCATAGGCGTCCCTGTTGGGCACAAGGCCCTCGAAGGCGGAGTACAGACGGTCTGCCATATCCGCCACATCGTCCTCAGAGGAATCTGCCTCGTCAAGCATGCCCTTGGCCTCCTCGAGCGCGGCCTTCCAGGCGGAGTTGCTCTCGGACGTGTAGCCATAGTCCCCATACCCGGCTTCATAAGCCACTTCCAGGGCTTCTATCCTACCCCTGAGATCCTCGAGAGGTCCCGTCCCATCATCCGGCAGTGTGTCCTCGGCCTGTGGGCCATCTGCCACCTGCAAGTCTCCATGCATGACCTGCTCTCGAACGGAATCCTTTGAGGCGCTCTGGTTTGCGTTTTGGCTTTCGCGGGCAGACATGACATGCAGGAGTATGACCCCGGCCACAAACAAGGCAGCGCCTGCAATCAGTGTAATCTTCCACACGGCCTCGTTCTTCTTCGCCCGCAGCTCCGCAGCTCTGCGCTCCTCCTCGGCTTTGCGCTCGCGTTCGCGT
Organism: uncultured Atopobium sp.; assembly: GCA_946647055.1. Next base: position 3,299 of record CAMPCT010000095.1, read on the forward strand.
CTGCGCTCGTCAATCGCCTTGACTATTGGAACCCTTGACAGGAATGAGCGCGAGCCCACGCCATTGCCCCGCGTCGCGGAGGCCCCGGCGGGATTCTCCGCCCCGGCGTCCCGTCGCCCCTTGCCGCCCTTACTCTCAGACTTGCCCCTCTGGAAGAACATGTTGCCCGCAATCATCAGGGGGGCGACTCTGGGGACCGTCCCCGTTATGCACGTGAATTCCTATGAGGAGCATATCAGATGTCAATGCCGGCTCAATCCCACCCTCGGCGCAGCTCCTCCGCCACCTTAGTCGGCGCATCTCCTTGTCCGCTCACCGCTCGTCGTTAGCCCTCGCGTAATCCATCATGGCCATCCGCTCCGTCATGGCAGCGCCTTGCGATGCCAAGGATACGATAGCAGCCGAAAGGAGCGTGTCCACACCGTGCGCATAATCCTCCCTCGCATGTCGCTCCGCGTCGAGCTCGTCCTCCCTGGCGCTCGCCCTCGCCCCGTCCCACGCCTCCTCCCCGAGGCCGAGGGACGACCCAAGTGAGCGACCGCACCATGCGGGCACCATGTCGCGCCCCTCCATGGCCATGACCTCCCATGGGCGCGGGTCGACCGCCACTGCCCCTAGTGCTCCGCCTGGTATGGGGACGGTCCCCGTGAGGGCCGGCAGGGGCCACCCCTCGCCCGTCGAGGGGCGGTAGGCATAGGAGGACGCCCCTCGGCACTCGAGGGCGACCTCCTTGCCCTCCTGTTGACTCGCGAGCAGCCTCAGCCACTCACCGACGGTTACTTTGGCGCATGCGACGACCCTGGCGTCGGACCCGGAGACGGCGGCGAGCGCCTCAGCCACGCCGGCCCTCGCGTCCTGAGACCCTCCCAGCTCCGCCACGTACCAGTCGAAGCAGCTGCCCCCCGGCATCTCCCCAGTGAGCACGAGGTCCGCCCTCACCTCCCGCCCCAAGCGTCCCGCATAGCAGAGCCTCGTCGGCGCGAGATCCCAGAGGTAGTCCTCCTCGAGCGCCTGCTGGGCGTTGCCGTCGAACGCGATGAGGTCGGCGACGTCCCCCAAGCCGAGCTCCTCGGCCGCGCGTCGGAGGGTCCGCTCGACGTCCTTCGTGATTGACCAATAGGCCTCGCTCTCGAGCTCGTCCCTCATGGTCTGGTCGCGGTCGTCGTTGAGGTAGCCCTCGAGGGAGTCGGCGAGCGTGGCGCCGGTGGGGGACTCCTCCCATCCCTCCACGCGGAACGGGTTGACGTGACCGTCCTCGTCGATGGCCCACTCGAGCCAGTCACGCACGTCCGCGACCGTGACTGCGTCCTCCCCAGCCCCCGCGATGTCAAGGAGGTCGATTGCCTCGCTCTCGCCCAGTGCCCGCTTGCAGCACTCCCTCACGGCGGAGCTGACCATGTTGCCGCCGAGCATGCCGATGGCAACGTCTAGTGGCTGGGCCGCAAGCTCGGCCTCCTCCCCGAGGGCGACCCTGACGAGGGCCCAGCGGTCCCGACCCATCGCCTTACGCCATGAGCATAGGGTCCTCGCCGCGCGGCCCAGGCCCTCGTCCTCGGCAAGCATGCCCTCCGCGGCGTAACGCAGCACGTCGGTGGACGGTCCGATCCAGGTCTTCCCGAGCGCACGGGCAAGCTCGTCCACGAGCGCCTCTCGCGCCTCGACGCTCTTCTTGGCGGCTTCGTTCATCGCTCCTCCCCCATCTCGTGACGGGCCTCGTCGGCCAAGCCGTTGCGGGACACGACCCCCTCTGCCATCGCGTTGGCAAGCACGTTGTAGACGGCGTCCTGCCACCCGCTCTCGGGGATTCCGAGCGACATGGCCGACGAGCGCGCGGACCTCATGCGGCCGCCCGTCAGCCTGATGTAGGTCTCCTCGCAGAGGCCGCTTCCGACCGTCTCCTCGCCGAAGCGCTCGGCCACGCGGTCGGCCTCATCGTCGGTTATGTCCCTTGACTCGCCAGTATCGGGGTCGAACCCGACACAAAGCATCGGCCCGTACGCGATGTCGAGCAGGTCACCCTCGTGGATGGGGGTGCCGTCCCAGCGCTCCCCTTCCTTGGACGCATAGAGCGCCCTGTTGGGCTCGCAGGTGTACTTTCCCTCGCCGTTCACGTACACGGCGGGCTCGTCGTCGAATACCCAGGGGACGGGCTCTATGTCTCCGCCGACCACCCGCTGCATGTCCCTTAGCCCGCGCACCTCGACGGGGACGGGGATCCCGTCGACGGGCACTACCATTGCTCTCATCGTCATCGCCTTTCCCTTTGAGACACGGGCGGATGCCCGCCCGGCTTGCCCCTCGCGCGGTGGAGGGCGCGCGTGGGCCCCACGACAGAAGCCACCTCAGACGGTCGGGGCATCACCCCCCATCCAGGCGCGTAGGCTCGGATCTCCCGAAGGGTCCGTCGCCTCGGCGGGCGGGCGTGACGTCGGTGGGGCCGAGGTCGTCGGGCAGCGATTCCCAGTCGACCTCCGCCGACGTCATCCTCCCGACCCCGGATGGGGGCAGCCCCGCCCTCGCCCTCGCACCGTCCCAGCAGAGCCTGAGGTCGTCCCAGGAGATGACATCGGCCACCTCGTTGAGCCTCGCCATTACTCCGGGCTGGTCCAAGGTCGGGTCCTCCTTGAGAGCGGTCGCGACCATCTGCTCATAGTCGATTGGCAGCACCTCCCCGCCGGAGCCCTTGGCGGCGAAGCGCTCGTCCGCCAATGCCCTCTCGACCGCGGCGACGGGGTACCCCATCTTCTCGGCGATTCGCTCGTCGTCCCAGTCCGGGTGCGCGGCCAGCAGCGCCGCCCGCAGCATGATGATTTGGGTGGGGACCGCCTCGTGCTCGGCAGCCCTGCCGCACCAGTAGCGAAGCTGCGCCTGGAACCGTGACTCGTCGACCAGGGCGTCGCCGTGCCTCGAGATGCGCCTGGTGCCGTCGACCTCGATGAACTCGACGCCCTCCATCATGTCCCTGTCGAGGATTCTCCAGACGCGCCCGAGCTCGAAGTTGAGGTGCGGTATGGCGGCGCCCGGGGCAATCTCGTCATCGGCCGTCGAGCCCGTCTGGTCGCTGCGGGCGGTCGAGTACCACCAGACGTCCACGCGCAGGCCCTCCTCCTGGAAGAGGTCCCACCTGACGCGCATGAGGGTGGCAAAGCAGTGTGTGGGAATAGATATGACGTCCCTGGAGCCTGCGAGGCTGTTCGAGGTTATGGCGCCCTCGTCTGACGTCGCGTACGTCTCCTCAAGGCCGTTCTGGTAGCCAATCCTGATCCTCACGAGCGCTCCTCCCCTCGCCCGGCTTCCCTCGTCTCGGGCTCCGCCCTGCCGGATGACCCACCGTGCGGGCGGACAGCCTCGTCGTCGCCTTGGACGGGCAGGCCGGAGCCCGCCGACCGCGGGCGGCGCTCGCCGTCTACCAGGTCCCGGTGTTCCCGGAGCCAGCCCATCTCGCGGGCGAGCCTCCATGCATCGTTGAGCTGGCGCCGTTCCCCTGCGGCCATGGGCCGCCTAGCGGCGTCCATGAAGTCGTCCATCGAGCGGATGTCCTCCCGGGCCACGAGGTCAATCATGCGGGCGACGTCCGCCGCCGTGACGCTCATGTCGCGCGTCACGCCGATCACGTACGGCGGCATTGTGTCGCCACGGGAGAGCCTGCCCATGGAGGCGTTCAGCGCTGCGACCGTGGCGGGGTCCGGCCGGGGCGTCGCGCTGGCGCGCACGCGCGCGAGCTCCTGCTGCACGCCCCACCTGGTCCATCCCATGCCGAGCCTCCTGCCGCCGACCCTCCAGGTCTCACGGCCGGGGTGGGCGTAGACCCACTCCCCCCTAGCGTTCTCCGTGACCGCGATGCCCACGACGCCGCACTGCGCGACGAAATCGTCCTCCGTCCTCGACGTCAGTAGGGCGAAGGCGAGCCTGTCGCGGACGTCCCGCTTCCAGGAGAACTTGCCTCCGTCCTCGAGCGCCTTCTCCTGCCGCGTCCTGTACTCGCGCTGCCTGGTTGTCCCCGCCGGACCCGGCGCCATGGGTGCCGTCGGACGTCCGCCCGCCCTGGAGGCCGAAAACCCAGAGAGGCCCCTCGCGGCCGCCATGGCCTGCAGGTCGTCGTTCATCCTCCTGAACGACCTCCTGTCCATGTGGCTCGAGAGGGTCCCGCCTCGGACGACGTTGGCGTTGTTCGCGACGATGTGGGCATGCGGGACGTGGCCCTCGTTGTCGTCGTGGTAGTAGATCGCGCACTGGTACTCGCCGAGCCACCTCTCGCACCAGTCGACGGCAAGTTCCCTGAGGTCGTCGAGCGACACCCGGTCACGCGGGCCTGGCGACA
>CAMPCT010000096.1 GCA_946647055.1 uncultured Atopobium sp.
ACCGAGGGGCCAAGGCCCGCATTGCCAGCGCACTCGTAGATATCCTCGCAGAGGGCTGTCCCGACCGCGATGTTCCCGTGAAGGAGCTCATCCGTCGTTCGGGAGTGAACCGCTCCACGTACTACTACCATTTCCACAGGGTCGACGAGGTGTTCTCCTTCCTCATCGACTCCTTCGCAGACGAGTTCGAGCGGGTGCTCACGGGATTTGCCGGGCATTACGCGGGCGAGGAGGCGAGCGATGTGCTGTTGGACGGCAACCTGGAAGTCCTTCGCTACGTCTACGACCACCACAGGGAGTTCTTGGTGCTCATGGGCAGCCAGCATAGGGACTACTTCCGGTACCGTCTCGCTCGCGTGTTCAGGAAGACATTCGAGGGCTACGACTGGATCGCCGCCGAAGACGGGCAGGACAGGGCGCTCACCTACACCGAGCGTCGGTTCTGCGCGTTCTTCTCGGGATACGGGATGTACGGGCTCATCGAGTGCTGGGCCAAGCGGTCATTCGAGGACACTCCCGAAGAGGTCTCGGCCATGGTGGGCAAGCTCATTCAGTCCTCACTCGTCTCGTTTGGGCGGACGGTCTAGGCGCGTATCGATCGACCTGGACTTTCAGGCATAATTGTTCAGATTCTTGATGGGGCTGAATCCCGAACTCGCACACCCTCCGATGCAAACCAATCGGCCCGAATCGTTGGTTGAGCCCAACCTCTTTTCGCACGTAGGATGCCCATAGGGATATACCAGTGCAGAGAGGGGAGCATGATGGCCAAGACGCTAGACGAGAAGCTTGCCCTGCTGGCCGACCGCTTCGACGGAATGAGGTGGGGCCATCCGGAGATTGCCGAGTTCTATGAAGGCATGCGTCATAACAACGATGCCACCGGCGATGTCTACTTCAACATGGACCTGCCCTACGAGCAGCGTCTCGAGGCCGTGACGAAGGCTTACGAGGGAACGCGTGCCATGCTCGCGCAGATGGCTGCGGCCAATCCGGACGCCCGTGCTCCTGAAGTCGTGAGCGTGCCCGGCTGTCCCGAGGAGCCCGACACACCGGCCGAGGTCAACATCTACCGTCCGGAAAAGACGTCCAAGAAGGTACTCCCCGTGCTCCTGTGTGGAGCGGGCGGCGGCCTCTACATGTGCTCCATCTCGGGCATCTTCCAGCAGTACGCCGACCAGTACGAGTGCCTGTGCGTGGTCCCGCGCTACCGCACCGCCTTCGAGGGAAAGTGGCCTGGCGCCCTGAACGACCTCCATGCCGCCTACCAGTATGTGGTCGACAATGCTGCCGAGCTTGGCGTTGACCCAGACAACGTGACCCTCTACGGGGTTAGCTCGGGTTCCCATCTTGTGCTCTCGCTTGCATACCGCCTCAAGCGCTATGGCGTGTCGCTTCGCGGGTGTGTCCTCAACAGCGCGCTGGTCGATGACAGGCCCATCTTTGCTTCGAGTGGCATCAAGACCCTGTGGGACGCGCGTCTCCAGTGGCTCGCCAGCGTCCAGTGGCGCGGCCCTGCCGCAATCCCCGGAGAGGGAGGCCCCGAGGTCTTTCCAAACTACGCCACGGTCGAGGACTGCATTGGCCTGTGCCCGGTATTCCTGCACATAGAGGCGGAGGATGCCAACGCCAGCGCTGTGCGCGCCTTCGCGGACAAGCTTGTTCAAGCAGGTGTCTACCACGAGCTGCACGTGTGGGGCGGATCGTGCCACTCGGCCATTGGATTTGCCTACGCGATGGGTGACTCCGACCACGCACGGCGCTATATTGCCATGCTGGACGCGAACATTACCGACTGCATGAAATATGACCTTCGCAGGTCTTGGATTCCAGAGCTGCTGGGGGAGTAGGGCAAGATTGCCGTTGCCTTCCCCGCGAACCAAGTGACAAGAGGCACCGTGCCGGCATGTCGGGCACGGTGCCGTCTATTTGCCTTGCGTCCAGCATTGCCGGCCGCCGCATTGGCTATCCTGGCTTATCGCAGCGAGCCCTCCATGCCCTTGGAGGAAACGAGTCGCGGACTTCAGGAGACATGCTTGCCAGCCCGTCACGCGAGGTGACGAGGAGCACCTCTTTGTCGCGGGCGAGCATGCTGTTGACCGGCACCGGGTTGCTTACATGGCCACCAAAGAAGACGCAGCCGGAGAGCTCGGGCTCCTAGGAAGGCGATTGCAGGTACGTGGTCGACCATGACGAGGAGCAGTCTATTGGGCTAGGCCAAACTCCTTGAGGAGGGAGTCCATGAGACTGTCGTCATCAAGGGCAGCGAAGTACTCCTCGATGCGTCCGGCATCGTGCAACCTCTTGGAGAGCTCCTTAACCCTGCGCTCCTTCTGAAGCTCGGCATGGGCAGTCTCCGCATCGATCCGGGCAGCCTCGACCTCGGCCTGGGCAGCCTCGACCTCGGCCTGGGCAGCCTCGACCTCGGCCTGGGCAGCCTCGACCTCGGCCCTCTTCTCCTCAAGCGCATGGTTAAGAACAGTCAGTTCGTGCTCGTAGGTCATGACGCCCATGCTCGCCCTCACCCACCTTCGGTCGAGGTTCTTGTTCTTGACAGCGCGTGCAATGTCGCCCGCCAGGCCATCATCGAAGCTTCCTGTCAGGGCATAGTTTAGCAGTCCCGCAACCTCGGGATTCGTTTCCATCTGCCATGCCTGCGCGTTGAGCAGGATGGTGGTTGCTCCATCATCTACCGCGAGACTGGGAACGTTGGTACACGTCGTCCTGAGCTCGTAGCGGGCACGGCCCATGCCAAGGGGGTCGGAGAGGCAGATGAAGATGACAAAGCTTCGGGGGACGTCGCTGTAGCCCGTGCCCTTGGGCATGTAGCGCGTTGCGATTGCGCTGTGGTAGAAGCGACAGCGACGGGCGATGTCCGGCTCCAAGCCCATTTGCATCTCTACATCGACAAACTCGCCATCGATGAGGGCGAGCACGTCGAGCCTGGCACCCCGTCCGTCGACCGTGGGCTGGACGGTCGCCTCGTCCTCGAGGAACTCGATCCGCTCAACCGTCGTGCCGAGCACCGCGCCGATGAGGCGGGCGCACAGGTCCTCGTTCTCGGTGAGTACCGCGTTGAACATGAGGTGGTTGGTGAACTCAATCTCGTTTGCGTACTGCATTGCTGATCCTTTCTACCGCTGGTTTAATGACAGAACAAATGTACTAAACGTTCCGGACAATAATTCGGTTGGGGGCTGTGGCAGGGCTGAGCCGAGAATGAGATGGGGCTGGGGAATCTGAGGTCCGATAACCGATGTGGAGTCCGCTAAGCCAGCCGACGAATCGCTAAACTGGGGGAAGTTGATAGGAGGTTTGGGTGGGCGGGACCTTCACCAAGCGCGACCCGTATAGGCGCGCCTCGCTCGTGGGCGAGGCGGCTGCCCTGCGCTGGCTGGAAGAGGCCAAGGCCATAGGTGGGTTGCACGTTTCTCACGTTCTAAGCGCGACCGATGACGAGCTGGTCGAGGAACGCATCGAGACCTGCCGGCCGTCGCGCGAGGCGGCCGAGCGCATCGGTCGGGCGTTTGCGCGCACGCATGCGGCAGGGGCGGCTTGGTGGGGAGCACCGCCGCCGGGTTGGTCGGGTTCGTATCGCATCGAGGACTCGCTCACGCCCACGGTAGGGGAGGACGACGCGCCATCTAGCTGGGGTGCGTTCTATGCCGAGCACCGCGTCATGAGCTACGTGCGGATGCTGGTCGACCGAGGCGAGCTCCCCGTGGCCTACGCTGCCCCCTTCGAACGTGTCGCATCCCGACTCTGCGCAGGCGACTTCGACGCGCCGCAACCCGGGCTCGTCCGCGCGTCCGGCCACGAGGTGGCGCGCCTGCACGGCGATCTCTGGGCGGGCAACCTCCTGTGGGATGCCAACCCCTCCAACCCAACGGGCGGCGCCCTCATCGACCCCATGGCCCACGGAGGCCACGCCGAGACGGACCTCGCCATGCTCGCCCTCTTTGGCTGCCCCTACCTGGACGTCATTCTCAGCGCCTATGACGAGGTGTCACCTTTGGCGGATGGTTGGCGCGAACGGGTCGAGCTGCATCAGCTCTCGCCGGTCCTCTTGCACTGCGTGCTCTATGGCGGCTGGTACTGCCAGGAGGCGTTGGGTATCGCGCGTCGGTACGCGTGACGTCCTACCAGCGCAGCGCACCCTCCATGCCCTTTGACGGATGAGAGTCCCGTGCCTCTGGCGGCATGGAGGCGAGGCCCTCGCGAAGCTCCGCGAGCATCTCGTCCTTGTCTCGGGGAAGCAGGCCGCTGACCGGCACCGGGTTGCTCACGTGGGAGCCATAGAAGACGCAACCATCCACTTCGAGCCCCTCCAGGAAGGCGATCTCCTCCTCCAGGTACTGGCCCAGGGTGCACTCCTCGAACTCTCCTGCGGCAACCAGCTGCTCCAGCTGCGAGCCGGGGTCCACATGCAGGGGAGAGACGAAGACGAGCGTGGGTTTTGCCCCGTTGACCAGCGCTGCATTTGCTGCTGCGTGCTCTGTGATGCGCGCGGGTCCCGCGGCTGCGTTGATGATGTTGAGGTTGAAGGGAAGGCCTGCGGCGTGCAGGCGTGCCAGCTGGTGGCGAGCCTCCTCTGCCGTGTAGCCCTTGTTCATGAACGTGAGCACGCCGTCCAGCGCGCTCTCCACGCCGATGTTGATGTTCGTGTAGCCGGCGGCCGCCAAGGCTGCAAGTTCCTCGTCGGTCTTGCTGGTTACGTTGGTGATGCGGGCGTAGCAACCGATGGACTCGACGAGCGGCAGGGCCTCGTGGACCATCTCGGCTATGTTGAGCAGGGCGTCCGCCGGCAGGCAGAAGGCGTCGCCGTTGACCAGGAAGACGCGCCTGGTGTGCGGCAGGGAGACGGCGGCCTCGGCCAGGTCCTCGACGATCTCCTCCACGGGCGACACGCAGAAGGGCTCGTTGGTGTACATGGTGCAGAAGGTGCACGCGTTGTGGCTGCAGCCGCGCGTGACCTGCAGCAGCAGCGAGTACATCTCATAGGGCGGGCGGAAGGTTATGCCGTCGTAGTGCATGGAGGGCTACTCCCTAACGTGGAAGATGCCGCCCTCGAGCCATTCGCATTGGTAGCCGTGGGCGGTGGCGGCAAGCTCGAGGTGGAGTCCCGCAATGCCCAAGTCGATGAACTCGATGCCACTCTTCACCTTGGGGAGCAGCGCTACCACACCACCCTCGGCATCCTCAAAGACGACGGGCTGCCCGTTGACCGACGACGGGGCCATGAGCACGGCGTCGACCCCCGCCCTGAGCCACTTTGGGGCGGTGTCGTATCCGGCGTAAATTGCCTGGGGCTTCTTGTCGCGCGCGCGAAGCGCCCTGCGAATGCCACGCTGCTTGATGGGGGTGTGCTGGGGCGGATAGCCTATGACCAAGACCCCGTGGAGGACCTCGCCCTCCCGAAGGGGCTCGTGGACGGTCTTCTTGTCGTAGGTCCCGCAGACCCAGCAGGTGGAGAGGCCCAGGTTGGTGGCGAGCAGCGCAACGCGCTCCCCGTAGTACCCCAGGTTGATGCGGGCGCCGGTGCCCTCGCCTGCGATGAGGGCGACGTAGGTCGTGGGCTGGCCGTGGAACATGGCGGGGTTGAGCCTGAGGTCGCCGCCGCCCTGCTCGGGACGGACGAGCACCATCCTGACGTGCTCGTCCCGTGCGGCAGCCTCCTCGTTGCCTGCCTCGACGGCTGCCTGGAGCTGGTCGAGCTTGCTTTCCTCGACCTCGAGCCCATTGTATGCACGGCACGAGATTCGCTTGCTGATGGCTGCCAAAGCGTCCATACACTCCCCCTTTGCGTTGCCTTCTCTTGAACCTTACCCCTTTGGGGGGACGCTTTATCGCGGTAAACTGTGTCATTTTGGGAACGTTTCCAGTTCTTACGCGAGCGGCGGGTGGCGGTAGAATCGTGAGGACGGCCCCAACCACGTGAGGAGCCCCCATGCTCAAGAGCTTTGCCAAGCCACCCAAGCCCGCCAAGGACGAGATCAAGGCCCGCATCGAGGTCGAGCAGGAGAAGCTCGCCTCCAACCAGATGGCCATCAAGGAGGCAAGGGTCCCCGTCATGGTCATCTTCGAGGGGTGGGGTGCCGCTGGCAAGGGCAGCGTGCTCTCGAGGGTCATCAAGGAGATGGACCCGCGCTTCTTCGAGGTGGCGACCATGGGGTCGACGCCCTCCGAGGCCGAGCTGCGCCGTCCCTTCCTGTGGCGCTACCTGGTCGAGATCCCCGAGCAGGGGCAGTTCAAGTTCTTCGACACCTGGTGGAAGGAGGAGGTCACCACGGGCGTGCTCGACGGCACGCTCGACCAGGACGCCTACGACCGCCGCATAGACTCCATCAACGTGGCGGAGCGCCAGCTCATCGACAACGGCTACCAGGTCATGAAGTTCTTCTTCCACATCACCCAGAAGGAGCAGCGCTCGCGTCTGGACGCCCTGCGCGACAACCCGACCACCAGCTGGCGCGTCAACGATGACGACTACTGGGAGAACGACCACTACGACGAGTGCCTGCGCGTGTACGACCGCTACCTGCGCGACACCAACCGCTCGAGCGCACCCTGGTACATCATCGACTCCAAGGACCGCGCCTGGGCCACGCTGCAGGTGCTCGAGTTCCTCAACAAGGGCATCGAGACGGCCATCCTCAACCGTGGGGTCACGGCCCCCATACGGCAGAACGTCTTCCCCCTCAAGCGCACGGTGCCGCTGGCGGACATCCCGCTCGACAAGACCATCGAGGACGAGGAGTACAAGACCCAGCTCAAGGCCCTCCAGGCGCGTCTGGGCGAGCTCCACAACGAGCTCTACCTCAAGCGCATTCCCGTGATCATGGCCTATGAGGGGTGGGATGCCGCGGGCAAGGGCGGCAACATCAAGCGCATCACCTCGGCGCTCGACCCACGTGGGTACAAGGTGCATCCCATCGCCAAGCCCGAGCCGCACGAGCTTGCCCGCCACTACCTGTGGCGCTTCTGGCGACGTCTGCCCAAGAGCGGCCACATCGGCATCTTCGATCGCACCTGGTACGGCCGCGTCATGGTGGAGCGGCTCGAGGGGCTCTGCTCCGAGAACGACTGGCAGCGCGCGTTCAACGAGATGAACGAGTTCGAGAAGGAGCTCGCCGACTGGGGTGCCGTCATCATCAAGTTCTGGGTGCAGATTGACAAGGAGACCCAGCTCGAGCGCTTCACCGACCGCCAAAACACGCCCGAGAAGCAGTGGAAGATCACCGAGGAGGACTGGCGCAACCGCGAGAAGTGGGACCTCTACGAGGAGGCCGTCGACGAGATGCTGCGCAAGACCAACACCACGTTCGCGCCGTGGCACGTCCTCGAGAGCAACGACAAGAAGTATGCGCGCATCAAGGCGCTGCAGATCGTGGTCGACGCACTCGAGAAGGCCTGCGCCGACGAGCCTGAGCCCCAGGATGAGGACACGGGGGAGTAGACCCTCGGCCCTCCTCATGCAGACGCTCAGCTTCCTACCCATGGCGCTCATGGGGTGGTGGGCCTGTGCTCGTATCCATCCCTGAAAAGAGCCTCATACAGTTGTAGAATTCCGTGCGAACGCCCATGCATGGAATACAC
>CAMPCT010000097.1 GCA_946647055.1 uncultured Atopobium sp.
ACGTTCTCATGCTGAACGACGGCGAGAACACGGTCGTTGACGCTGCCACCCTCGCGGAGAAGAAGGTCACCGCCGAGGTCGTCGAGCAGTTCAAGGGCGAGAAGCAGCTCGTCTTCAAGTTCAAGAAGCGCAAGCGCTATCACCGCCTCAACGGCCACAGGCAGAACCTCACCCGTCTCGAGGTCGTCTCGCTCCCCGGCGAGGCCGAGCCTGCCAAGACGGCTTCCACCGAGGCCTAAGCCCGAGTTAGTCCGAGTATCGCATCATTTCAGAGTTAGGCAGGTAGCATCATGGCTCACAAGAAAGGTCTCGGCTCCTCCCGCAACGGCCGCGACTCCAACGCCCAGCGTCTTGGCGTGAAGATCTACGGCGGCCAGGCCATCAAGGCCGGCCAGATCATCGTCCGTCAGCGCGGCACCCACTTCACCCCTGGTGACAACGTTGGCATCGGCAAGGACGACACCCTGTTCGCCCTCACCGACGGCAAGGTCGAGTTCATCAAGGGCGCCAAGCACAAGGTTCACGTGCGCCCTGTGGAGGCCTAAGGCCCCAGTCCAGGAACTCATGACGCGAGGCCCCCGACATGCGTTGGGGGCCTTGTTCTGATACCGTGGCATTGTCCGCATGGGCAGCCACGGTCGAGAAAGGGTCCCATGTTCACCGATCTTTCCCACATCAACGTCAAGGGTGGCGATGGCGGCGCCGGCTGCATGTCGTTCAGGCGCGAGGCCTTCGTCCCCAAGGGCGGCCCCGACGGTGGTGACGGCGGCCATGGCGGTGACGTCATCGTCGAGGCCGACCCGCAGCTCTCGTCGCTCATCGACTACCGCTTCAAGCACCACTTCCGTGCCGAGCGCGGCACGCATGGGCAGGGGGCCCGCAAGCATGGGCGCAGGGGCAACGACCTCGTCCTGCGCGTCCCCTTGGGCACGGTCGTGCGCGAGCTCGACCCGGACACCCAGACGCCGCTCTACCAGATCGCCGACCTCACGCATCCCGGCGAGCGCGTCATCGTCGCACCGGGTGGCGTCGGCGGACGCGGCAACATCCACTTCGTCACCTCTACGCGCCGGGCGCCCGCCTTCGCTGAGAAGGGCGAGCCGGCACGCGAGCACTGGATCGAGCTCGAGATGAAGCTCATGGCTGACGTCGCGTTGGTCGGCATGCCAAGCGTGGGCAAGAGCTCGCTCATCTCGCGCATCAGCGCCGCCAAGCCCAAGATCGCCGACTACCCCTTCACGACGCTCGTCCCCAACCTGGGCGTCGTCCGCGCGCATGACGGCGCGTCCTTCGTGGTGGCCGACGTCCCCGGCCTCATCGAGGGCGCCAGCGAGGGGAGGGGCCTGGGCCACCAGTTCCTCCGCCACATCGAGCGCACGGCCCTCATCGTCCACATGGTCGACGCCACCGGGGGCTTCGAGGGGCGTGACCCCGCGGACGACTACCGCATCATCAACGAGGAGCTGGCCGCCTATGCGACGGAGCTTGCCGTGCGGCCCCAGATCGTCGTCTGCAACAAGTGCGACATGCCCGACACCCAGGACGCCGTCGAGTGCGTCCGTGCCCTTGCCGAGGCGGACGGCCACCCGTTCTTTGCCATCTCGGCCGTCACGGGAGAGGGTCTCGACCAGCTGGTTGGCGCCTGTGCCGACGAGGTGGCGCGCCTGCGCCTCGACATCACCGTCGACGCGACCGACGTCCCGCTCAACAAGGTCTGGGAGCGCCGCCGCGTGAGCCGCGACCGCAGCTTCGAGATCTCGAACCTCGGCGGAGGCGTCTGGCAGGTCACGGGAGGGGCCGTCGAGCGCATGGTCGTGCAGACCGACTGGGAGAACGACGAGGCCGTCGCCTTCCTCCAGCACCGCTTCGACCGCATGGGCCTCGACGCCGCGCTCATGAAGGCAGGTTGCGTCGAGGGCGACGAGATCCGCATCCTTGGCTATGCCTTCAGCTTCCAGGGGGCTCCCGCAGACGATGCCTACGCCGAGCTCAACGACCGCGATGACGCGGTCCTTTCCGAATATGGTGAGGAGTGACCATGTCCCTCGTCGTCGTCAAGGTTGGTTCGTCCACCCTGGTCTCCCGTGACGGGAGCCTCGACCGCAAGATCATCGAGTCCCTGTGCAAGCAGGTCTCGACCCTCGTCGCCGAGGGCCATTCCTGCATCGTGGTGTCGAGTGGCGCCGCCGCAGCGGGCATGGGGAGGCTCGGCTTCAAGAAGCGCCCGACCGACGTTCCCACGCTCCAGGCATGCTGCTCGGCGGGGCAGGCCGCCCTCACCGAGACCTACGCCGAGATCCTGGGCGAGAGCGGCATTCCCTGTGGCCAGGTCCTGCTGGCCCGCGGCGACGTCGTGAGCCGCGAGGGCTACCTCAACTCCCGCGGCACGCTCCTGCGCCTGCTCGAGCTGGGGGCCGTCCCCGTCGTCAACGAGAACGACGCCGTCTCGAGCTCCGAGATCACCTTTGGCGACAACGACACGCTGGGCGCGATCGTCTCCACGTTGGTGGGCGCCGACCTCTACATCGTGCTCTCCGACGTCGACGGCCTCATGGACTCCAACCCCTCGGTCAACCCGGACGCCAAGCTCGTGCGGCGCGTCTCGCATGTCACACCCGAGATCATGGCGAGCGCGGGTGACTCGTCGAGCGGCGTCGGCACCGGCGGCATGATCACCAAGCTGCGCGCGGCGCGCGCCATGCTCGCCGCCTGCATTCCCATGGTGATCTGCAACGGTCGTCAGGAGGACGTCATCGTCGATGTCGTCCACGGCGAGGAGGTCGGCACGCGCTTCGAGGCTCCCGCAGGCACGTCGCACGAGGCCGCCCGCAAGTTCTGGATTGGCCTCGCGGGCATCTCCCGCGGCTCGCTCACCATCGACGACGGCGCGCGTGACGCCCTCGTCAACCAGGGTGGGTCCCTCCTTCCCGTTGGCGTCACGGCGGTCGACGGCACGTTCTCGCCGGGTGACGTCGTGGGCGTCGTCGACCGCTACGGCACGCTCGTCGGTCGCGGCATCGCGCGCTACTCGTCTGACGACCTGAACAAGGCGCGCGGCCTCAGGCTCGAGGTCATCGAGCGCTTCCTGCCCGAGCTCGCAGGCCAGCCGTGCATCCATCGCGACGAGCTCCTGCTCTTCTAGGCCATACGGAGGAGGCCATCATGTCGGACCAGCAACTCGGCGACCTACCGCGCCTGGGTACCGACCCCACGCGCACCTATCGCCTGGGGATCATGGGCGGAACCTTCGACCCCATACACAACGGGCACCTCGTGGCCGCGGAGCAGTCACGCAACGACCTCGACCTCGACCTCGTCGTCTTCCTCCCGGCAGGCTCACCGGCCTTCAAGCAGGACCGCCACGTCTCGAGTGCCGAGGACCGCTATGCGATGACGCTGCTGGCGACCTCCGACAACCCAAACTTCCGTGCCAGCCGCTTCGAGATCGAGCGACCGGGCATCACCTACACCGTCGACACGCTCTCCGCGCTGCGCGAGATCTATCCCGACAACGTCGAGCTCTACTTCATCACGGGTGCTGACGCCATCATCGACATCGTCAACTGGCGTGACGCCGAGCGCATCGCCCGCCTTGCCACCCTCGTGGGGGCGACCCGTCCCGGCTACGACCTCGACGCCGCCGTGGAGGCCATCGAACGCTCGGGCATCGACTTCGACGTCATCTACCTCGAGGTCCCCGCACTCGCCATCTCCTCGAGCCACCTGCGCGAGCGGCACCGCGCCGGACAGTCGCTGCGCTACCTCACCCCCGACCAGGTCGTGGGGTACATCGAGAAGCAGGGGCTCTACCCAGCGGAGGACGCGCGATGAGCGAGGGACCCACCTACACCCCCGAGCAACGGGCAATCCTGACGCAGGCCGAGGAGGCCCTTGCCGTCCAGCTGGCCGAGAAGCCCCGTCGCCTCGAGCACTCGCTCTCCGTCGCGCGCACGGCGGAGTCCCTCGCGCTCACCTATGACGTCGACCCCCTCGCGGCACGTCTGGCGGGAACCTTGCACGACTGGTGCAAGGCACTTCCCAACAGCGAGCAGGAGCGGCTGTGCGTCGAGCGCGGGGTGCGCTTTGACGTCGACCTGTCGCTCGTGACGCCCCTGCTCCATGGTCCCCTTGCGGCGTCCCTTCTGCCCGAGCGCTTCCCCTGGATGACGCCCGAGGTCTGCCAGGCCATCGAGCGCCACACGATCGGCGCCCCCGACATGACGCCCCTCGACATGGTCGTCTTCATCGCGGACTACGTCGAGCCGCTCAGGCCCGACACGCCTGCCATCGCCCATTCCCGCTCGCTCGTGGGCAGGGCCACGCTTCTCGAACTCTGCCTCGACGTGGCCATTGGGAGCATCTCCTTCGTCCTCGAGACCGAGCGCTACCTCTATCCTGCTACTATCGACACATACAACGCGCTCGTGCTGGCACGGGCCAAGAAGACGGGAGACACATGGGAGTGACGCCGCTCGAACTCGCCCGCGTCGCGGCGATGGCCGCCGACGGAAAGAAGGCCGAAGACATCTGCCTCATCGATCTCACGGGGGCAACTGACGTCTGTGACTACTTCCTCATTTGCACGGGACAGAACAAGCGCCTGGTCGACTCGGTCATCGACGAGGTCGAGGAGCGCGTCCGCATCAACTGCGAGGAGAAGCCGCTCTCCATCGAGGGCCGCGCCGAGGGCAACTGGGTGCTCATGGACTACGGCACGGTCGTCATCCACGTGTTCACGCCCGAGACGCGCGAGTTCTTCAGGCTCGAGAAGCTCTGGGGCGACGCACCGCGCGTCGACTTGGGGCTGTAGGCACCTGCCGAGTCTAGGGCAGTTGCCCCAACATCCCAAACGACTAGTGCCGCTGCTTGTTCATGGGCTGCGTGTCACTCGTCCGCTCGCGGAAGCGCAGGTCGCGCCCGTATGAGATGGCGCGGTCACCAAAGCGCTCGCGCAGGGCGTCGGTCGTCTCGTCGAGCTTCCTGCGGGCGTCGTCGCCGGCAACGTCATCGAACAAGCCAAGCTGCACGGGCCCCGCATCGTCGAAGCCCGAGACCCCTACGCCGAGCAGGCGCACGGGCTGTCCCTCGTGCCAGATGCCCCCAAGGAGGCCAAGCGCCGTGTTGGCTATGGTTCGCGCGTCGTCGGTGGGTGCCCTCAGCTGGTCCTGCGCGGTGTGGCCGGTAAGGAAGTCATAGCGCAGCTTGAGGTGCACGACCGACCCGCGCAGGCCCTTCTTCCTGAGCCTGCGGGACACGAGGTCGGCGATGTGCCTGACCGCCTGCTCGACCTCGACGCGCTCGGTCAGGTCCTGGGCGAACGTGCGCTCGTTGGACACCGACTTGACCTCGTCGGGGGCGTCGATGCGGGCGACGGGGGAGTGCTCGAGACCGGCGGCGCGCCTCACGAGCGAGGGGCCTGCCACGCCAAGCTCGCGCTCCATGCGCGTGGGGTCCTGCTCGGCAAGGTCCCCCAGGGTATGGACGCCCAGCGCGGCGAGGCGGCGGGCGGTCGCGGGGCCAATGCCGCTCATGGCCTTCACGGGGAGGGGGCGCAGGAAGTCGCGCTCGCTTCCCGGGACGACGACGGTCAGGCCGTTGGGCTTGTCCATCTCGGAGGCGATCTTCGAGATGGTCTTGCTGGTCGAGAGACCAATGGAACAGGTGACGCCAAGGTCGGCGACGCCCTGTTGGATGCGGCGGCATATCCGTATGGGGCTCTCGCGCGAGAACCTGCCCGGGGAGACGTCGAAGAACGCCTCGTCGATGGAGACCTGTTCCAGGAGGGGCGTCTCACGGAGGATGACCGACATGACGCGGTCGCTCATCTCGCGATAGCGGTCGTAGTTGCCGCGCACCCAGATTGCGTCAGGGCAGAGCCTGCGCGCCTGCGCGGAGGACATGGCCGAGTGCACGCCATAGGGCCTGGCCTCATACGACGCGGTCGAGACGACGCCTCGCCTGTCCGCCGAGCCGCCGACGATGACGGGCTTGCCTCGCCACTCTGGGTGGTCGAGCTGCTCGACCGAGGCAAAGAACGCATCGAGGTCGAGCAACCCTATGGCAGGGCCGTCCCAGGCGAGGGCGTCGAGGGCGTCGTTGTCGGCGGGGCTGCTCATGGTCGGTCAGTGGGATTCCACGACGACGGGCAGCGTGAGCGTGGAGGTGGTGCCATGCTCCCGGTCGCTCCGCACGGAGATGGTCCCCCCATGGGCCTCGGTGATGGTCTTGGCGATGGCGAGGCCAAGGCCGTAGCCTCCCTGCCCTTCGCGCGTCCGTGCGTGGTCGGTGCGATAGAAGCGCTCGAAGAGGTGGGGGAGGTCCTCCGCCTTGATGGGAGTGCCCGTGTTGTTGACGTCGAGGACGGCCAAGCTGCCAATCTTCCGGAGACAGACGTCGATGCTGCTTCTTGGGTTTGCGTACTTGCAGGCGTTCTCGATCAGGATCGTCACCAGGCGCTCCAGCTCGTTGACGTTGCCGCGCACGTAGACGTCCTTGTCGGAGTGCGTCTCGATGCTGATGGCCCGTTCGAAGGCGACGGGGTCAAGCTGAAGGGACGACTTCTCGACCACCGACGAGAAGTCGACCTGGTCAGTCCTCATCTCGGATGACCGAGCTACGTTCTCGGCCTCTGCGAGCTCGAGGAGTTCGGTGACGAGGCCCTGCATGCGCCTGACCTCTTCGTTGGCGCGCGTGATCCAGACCCGGTCGCTGTTCGAGAAGCCAGACGGGCTTTGATCGAGGATCTGGAGGTCTGCCTTGATGACCGAGAGCGGGGTCTTGAGCTCGTGCGAGGCATCGGCTATGAACCGCACCTGTTGCTCCCAGGAGCGTTCCACCGGTGCGAACGCCCATCTGGAGAGGAAGTAGGTGAACAGGAACAGGAGGAGCATCGCGATGACGAAGATCGCAAGGCTGTTGAGGAGCTGGGAGCGCAGCATCTCGCGGATGCCCTGCAGGCTCACGAACGCGATCCTGAAGTGGCCACCGTCCAGCCGACGTACCCACCTGATGTTCCCGTCCCATGCGGTCCCGGCGTCCTCGTCCGAATCAAGTGCCCATCTCACACCCTTGGCGACTCGCCGCGTGCTGAAGCCAAGGACGGACAGGTCGGTTTCGAACTTTATGGTGTCCTCTGCGTAGGTGCCTTCGACGACGTAGCAGATGATGTGGGGAAGGCTGTCCCCGTTTGTGTTGGCGATGACGAGGGGCGAGGACAGCGGCTGGTTGATGCCTTCGTCAAGTGCCCGCTCCGCCATATCGTCGAAGGTGCGTATCGACGACACGTAGGCGGAGCCAAGCACCAGGAACAGCACCAGGCCCAAGAGGGACATGGTGATCCCAATGAACTTGATCTTGAGCGTGCGAAGCAAGCGGATCCTCTCGAGCGGGAGGCCGAGAGCCTATCCCTCGACCTTCTCAAGACGATACCCCAACATGCGCAGGGTCGTTATCTGGACGCGGGCATGCAGATGGGAAATCTTCTTGCGCAGGAAGGAGATGTAGGCCTCGACGGAGTTCTCGGAGGCCTCTCCGTCGGTGGACCACACGCGCGTGAGGAGGTCCTGCTT
>CAMPCT010000098.1 GCA_946647055.1 uncultured Atopobium sp.
ACTTCTACCAGCTGCCGCGCGAGGCCAAGGACTACATCGACTTCCTCGAGCAGCTTGCCGGCGTCCGCGTCTCCATCATCACGGTGGGTCCCGACCGCGAGCAGACCATCAACCGCCACTGGAAGTAGCGCCACGGGGGTCGCAGGCCCCCATACGGACGGTAGATGCGCTTTTCAGGCAAAATAGACCATGCCACCCGCGAAAACGTCACACGCGGGTGGTATGTTCTTATACAGCGATTTAAAACCAGATGAAGCAATGCCAAGCGTCACGTTCGAGGAGCAAGAGAATGAAGCAGTTCGAGATCGTCACCGACAGCACCTGCGACCTGGGTCGTGATTGGCTCGAGGAGCATGGGGTCACCATGGTCCCGCTCTCGGTCTTCTGCGACGAGGACGTCTATCTCGACCAGATCGAGATCACCCCCGAGCAGTACTACGAGAGGATGCTCGCCTCCGAGAAGCTCCCTCACAGCTCGCAGCCTTCCCCGGAGAACTTCCTCAACGCCTTCCAGGGGCTTGCCGATGCCGGCGCCACCAAGGTGCTCTCCATTCACATCGCCGAGGTGCTCTCCGGCACCGCCAATTCGGCCCGCATCGCCGCGACCATGCTCGACGGCTGTGACGTCACGGTCTACGACTCCTGCAGGGTCACCATCTCGCACGGCATCATGGTGCGCGAGGCGGTGCGCATGCGCGACGCGGGCGAGAGCCTCGAGGCGACGCTCGAGCACCTCGACAAGCTCAAGTCGGCCATCCAGCTCTACGTCGTCCCCGAGACGCTCGAGAACCTGGTCAAGAACGGCCGCCTCTCCAAGCTGGCGGGCGGTGCCATCGCGCTCCTGGGCATCAAGCTGGTCATCGTCCTCGACGAGAGCGGCGCGCTCACGCCCAAGCACAAGGTGCGCGGCACCAAGCGTGCCTTCGCGAGCGTGGTGAAGGACATCGAGGAGCGCTATCCCAACCACGAGCCGCTGCTCGTCCAGGGCCTCACGGTGCGCAACCCCGAGGGCTGCGCCACGCTGGTGTCGCGGGTCCAAGAGGCGGGCTTCCCCGTCGAGCGGCTCGATGACACGAACGCCGGTCCCGTCATCGCGACGCATGCCGGCCTTGGCCTGGTCGCCCTTGCGGTCGTGGCGCAGTCCGACCTCTACCAAGGCTAGAAGCCAAGTGACCAAAAGTGACCAAAAGGGGACGTTTCCCTTTGCGTCTGACGCAAAGGGAAACGTCCCCTTTTGGTCACTTTTGGTCACTGATACAATCGAACACGTTCATCCCACGGAGAAAGGACTAACCATGGCAAACCAGGACAAGGTCGACATCCTCCTCCTCGGCTCGGGCGGACGCGAGCACGCGATGCTCGTCAAGCTTGCCGAGTCGCCGCGCGCGGGCAAGCTGTGGGTCGCACCGGGCAACGGCGGCATGTATGGCATCGCCCAGCGCGCCGACGTGGACCAGAACTCCCCGGAGGCCGTGGCCGCCTTCGCACGTGACAACGGCATCGGCCTCGTCGTCATCGGCCCGGAGGCACCGCTCGTGGCAGGCGTCGCCGACGCGGTCAAGGCCGCGGGCATCCCCGTCTTTGGCCCCTGCGCTGCCGCCGCCCAGATGGAGGGCTCCAAGAAGTTCGCCAAGGAGGTCATGATCCGCGCGGGCGTCCCCACGGCCGCCTACCGCTCCTTCACCGATGAGGACGAGTGCGCCGCCTATGTCCGTGAGCTGGGCGGACCCGTCGTCGTCAAGGCCGATGGCCTCGCGGCGGGCAAGGGCGTCATCGTGGCGCAGACCACCGAGGAGGCCCTTGCGGGCGTCCACGAGTGCTTCAACGCCTTTGGCGACGCCGGCAACGTCGTCGTGGTCGAGGAGATGCTCGCCGGCCCCGAGTGCTCGCTGCTCGCCCTGACCGACGGCACCACGCTGGTACCGCTGGCCACCTCGCAGGACCACAAGCGCGCCCTCGAGGGCGACCTTGGCCCCAACACGGGCGGCATGGGCGTGTACTCCCCGGTCCCCATCGTCACCGACGAGGAGCTCGAGCAGATGATCGACGTCGAGCGCCGCGTCGTGGCCCAGCTCGCCAAGGACGGCATCGACTACCGCGGCTGCCTGTACGGCGGCTTCATGCTCACCAAGGACGGCCCCAAGGTCCTGGAGTTCAACGCGCGCTTTGGCGACCCCGAGACCCAGGTCGTCCTGCCGCGCATGAAGGCCGACCTCGTCCAGGTCTTCCTCGACATCGACGCCGGCAAGCTCGACCCCGCCTCCATCGAGTGGGAGGACAACTGGGCCGTCTCCGTCGTCCTCACCAGCAAGGGCTATCCCGGCTCCTACGAGAAGGGCAAGCCCATCACCGGCATCGAGCTCGCCCAGTCGATTCCCGGCGTCACGGTCTATCAGGCCGGCACCGCCCTGACCGAGGATGGGACGCTCGTCACTGCCGGCGGTCGCGTCATCAACGTGACGGCCATCGCCGACACCTTCGAGGAAGCCCGCGACATCGCCTACGGCGCCTGCACGTTCATCCAGTTCGAGGGCAAGACGTACCGCCGCGACATCGGACTGCGCGCCCTCGGTGGCCGCGAGGCTTGGGAGGTCTAGCGATGGCGGAGGAGTACCAGCTCGAGGGCGAAGGGGATCTGCCCGTCGAGGCGGACGTGCTCGAGGACGCCCATGCTGCGGGCGTCGACAGCCTGCTCGACGTCACCGACTCCCTGACCTTTGGTGACGAGGGCTTTGCCAGCGATGACGCCCACCTCTCCGGCGAGCCGCTGCGCCGTTCCCTCGTCCTGGGCGACGATGACCCGCGCGATGCCGCCCTGCGCGAGCGCGTGCTGGGAGAGCAGACCGTCTTCGAGGGCCGGATCTTCTCGGTGGACCGCCTGAGCGTGGGGCTGCCTGATGGTCGCGACGCCCTGCGCGACGTCGTGCGCCATCCGGGGGCCGTCGCCATCGTGGCGTTGACCGACGACGGGCGCATCTGCCTGGTTCGCCAGTATCGCACGGCCCTTGGCCGCGTGACGGTGGAGGTGCCCGCCGGCAAGCTCGACCCGGGCGAGGACCCGCTGGAATGTGCCCGCCGCGAGCTGACGGAGGAGACCGGCATGGAGGCCGAGCGCATGGCCTACCTCACCACGATCGCCTCGTCCGTCGGGTTCTGCGACGAGCTCATCCACATCTACATGGCGACCGGGCTCACCTTCTCGGCCTCGAGCCCCGATGCGGACGAGTTCATCAACGTGGACCTCGTCGACCTCTCCGAGCTCATCGACGCGGTGCTCGACGGTCGCATCGAGGACTCGAAGACCGTCGTTGGCGCGCTCATCTGCGACGCCGTGGCGCATCGCCTGGAGCCTGCGGAGTAGCCAGGGCAACCGGACAGACGCAAAGGGGGACGCAAAGGGGACGTTTCCCTTTGCGTCCCCACAATTAAGAAACCCGAAAGGTTTGGTAGGGGGTCCACGAAAGGTGGGCCTCCTATCTTGTAATCGTCAAGAAGGAGGTCCGCGACCAAGGAGGCACACCATGTGGACCAGGAAAGAGCTCAAGGACAAGGCCAAGGCCACCCTCAAGATGAACTACTGGAAGACGGTGCTCGTGGCGCTGATCGTCATCGTCATAGCCGGCGGGTTCAGCGCCTCGGTGGGCTCGAGCAGCGCAAACTCCCAGGCAAACCGCCAGCAGGAGCAGACGACCATCTACGTTGACGAGGGCATGAGCCCCGACGAGCTGGCCGAGCTGCTCGAGAACGTCGAAGGGGTCTCCGTCGCCACGTTCGACGAAGAAGGCAATATGTTGCTTAGTGACCCGAACGCCTCCGTGGAGGATCTCATCGAGAGCACGGGGACCACGTCCGTGGACGTCTCGTTCCCGCTCAGCCCCATCGTGGTCGCCACACTGGGAATCACCGTGTTCCTCGTCGCCCTCGTGGCCATCGCCATCGCCGTGGTCATCGACGTGTTCGTGGTCAACCCGCTCCTGGTGGGCACCACCCGCTTCTTCACGCGCAACCTCAACCAGCCCGCCGAGGTCAAGGAGGTCGCGTACGCGTACGACAACAACTACCGCGAGATCGCACGCACCATGTTCTGGCGCGAGCTCTACATCGTGCTCTGGAGCCTGCTGCTCATCATCCCCGGCATCGTCAAGGCCTACCAGTACCGCATGGTCCCGTACCTGCTCGCCGATGATCCCACCATGGACAAGGACCGTGCGCTCGCCGAGAGCACCCGCATGATGGACGGCAACAAGTGGAAGGCGTTCGTGCTCGACCTGTCCTTCCTCGGCTGGCACCTGCTCGGCGCCCTGACCCTCGGCATCCTCGAGGTGTTCTACGTGACTCCCTACAAGAGCATGACGGACGCCGCGCTCTACGAGAGCCTGCGCTACGGGACCCCCGCCCCCGCCCTTGGCGCCCCCGTCGCCAGCTACGTCGCGCCGCAGGTCCCTGTGCCCCCGTTCGCCGCGGTCGACGCCCCGACTCCTGTGTGGGACGACGAGGCCGACATGGCGCAGGGCGACGAGCCCGTTGTCCCCGGCGAGGACGAGGCGTAGTATCGGGCTCGGGCGTGTGCCCGCGCCAACAAGGACCAGCTGGGCCGCCCGGGTCTTCCGGGCGGCCTCTCCGCCACCAAGGTGGCAGACAGGGGAGGGACGAGCGTGGCAGACAGGATTCTCGTCGCCGACGACGACAAGGACATCCGCAGCGTGCTCGCGCTGTACATGGAGGACGCGGGCTTCGAGGTGGTTGAGGCCGCCGACGGCGGCGAGGCCCTCGACGTGCTCGAGCACCAGCCGGTCGACCTGTGCCTGCTCGACATCATGATGCCGGTTATGGACGGCTACCACGTGCTCAAGCGCATCCGCGAGACGAGCGACGTCCCCGTCATCGTCATCTCCGCCAAGGGGCAGGACCCCGAGAAGATCCTGGGCCTCAACCTGGGGGCCGACGACTACATGGTGAAGCCGTTCAACCCGCTCGAGGCGGTGGCCCGCGTGAACTCCTGCCTGCGCCGCGTGCGGGGAACCATGGCGAGGTCACAGGCCCAGACGGTGCCCCCGCAGGCGCTGCGCTGCCGCGACCTCGAGCTGGACGTCGAGGCCTGCCTGCTCACGCGCGCGGGCGAGCCCATCGACCT
The DNA here is from genome assembly GCA_946647055.1 of uncultured Atopobium sp. The sequence goes on from CAMPCT010000098.1 coordinate 5,135, forward strand.
GACCCCCGTCGAGCTGCGCATCATGACGCTGCTCATGGAGCACCCCGGCCGCGTCTTCACCAAGCAGCAGCTCTACGAGCACGGATGGGGCGAGGCCTACGTCGCCGCCGAGAACAGCGTGATGGTCTGCATGAGCAAGCTCCGGACCAAGCTGGACGACGACCCGCAGGCCTACATCAAGACCATCCGCGGCATCGGCTACCGGCTCGAGAGGTGAGGCGGATGGCAACGCGGGGGCACGTGACACAGGACCCGACGGGCGACCTCTCGACCAAGGAGGGGACCAACGACCTCATCACCTACCTGGTGGTCCGCTTCATCCTGGTGCTGGTCGTCGTCATGCTGGCGGAGTCGTTCGTGGTGTGGGTCGAGAGCCTGGCGCTGCCCGCCCTGCAGGGGGCTCTTGGCGCCGGCGACGGCGCCGCCTCGCCCACGACCTCGCTTCTGGCGCTGGTCGGCGGCATCGTCGAGCTCATCTGGCACGTGGCACGCGGTGACAGCCCGCAGGCGACGGGCGGGACGAGAAACACCCTCACCGTGCTTCTCCTCCTCCTCATGCTCGTCCTGCTCCTCGTGCCGCCGCTCCTGGGCGCGCTCGCGTACTCCCGCCTGGTCGTGCGCAAGGTCCGCAGCCTGCAGGAGCGTCGCGAGCTCGAGCTTGCCCAGGCCGACCAGCGTCGCAGCCAGTTCCTGACCGACGTCGCGCACGACCTGCGCTCCCCGCTCATGGCCATCTCGGGCATGGCGCACGCCATCTCCGACGGCGTGGTCCACGACGACGCGACGCGCGAGGAGTACCTGCGCTCCATCTGCGACAAGGCCGACAAGATGGGCGGGCTGGTCTCGTCGGTCTTTGACTACGCCAAGCTGGGGGGCGGCTCGTTCGTCCTCGAGCGCGAGGTCGTCGAGCTTCCCGAGCTGCTGCTGCGCGAGGCGGCGGTCGCGTACTCGGATGTCGAGGACGCGGGCATGCACCTCTCGGTCGAGGTCCCCGAGGACAGCTGTCAGGTCCTTGCCGACCCCGTCCAACTGGGGCGCGTTGTCGCGAACCTGCTCGTCAACGCGGTGCGCCACAACTCCGCGGGCACGGAGGTGGCGCTTCTGCTGGTGAGGCAGGCGGGCGTTGCCTACGTTGTGGTCGCCGACACGGGTGACCCGATTCCCGGTGATCCCGAGGAGCTGTTCCAACCCTTTGTGCGCGGGGACGCGGCACGGTCGGCGACGGGCGGGAGCGGCCTGGGACTCTCCATCTGCAGGCGCATCGCCGAGCTCCACGGCTACGAGCTGGCCCTGGTCCAGCCGTATGGGCGCTTCGCGAAGGCGTTTGTCCTGCGCTGCGCCGTGGTGTAGGGGCTTCGGTAGCCTCTGCTGGCTTTTCGGTCACGGGCTTACGGGCCCCGCCGCGTTTTCGGTCACAGGCGCGTTGGCCCCGCCGCGTTTTCGGTCACGGGCGCGTTGGCCCCGCCGCGTTTTCGGTCACGGACCGACAGTTGCATGACGGTATCGAATCGCCAACTGGGCAAACGCGGCTACTGACGCGCGAGAGGCCGTGCCCGTGACCGAAAACCGCCCCGCGCCCGCAAGGCCGTGACCGAAAACCGCCCCGCGCCCGCAAGGCCGTGACCGAAAACGCAGACAGCCCGGCGGGGCTTGTAACTGCGACAAGGTTGAGACACACTACCTCACAGCCATTTCGTTCCGGAGGTCCGCCTTGCAACAGCCCGACGCCAGCCACCCCACGATGCTCCAGCGCTTCCTCGCCTACTACCGGCCGCAGCTGCACCTGTTCGTCATGGACACGATTGCCGCGCTGGTGCTGGCGGGCATTGACCTGGCCTTTCCGCAGATCCTGCGCACCCTCACGGGCGGGCTCTTCACCCAGGGGCCCGACGTCATCCGCGGCGCCCTCGTCTACCTGGCCCTGGGCATGCTCGGCATGTACGCCATCCGCTACGTGTGCCGCTGGTTCGTGACCTCGTGGGGCCACGTCATGGGCGTGCGCATGGAGAGCCGCATGCGCCAGGACCTCTTCGACCAGTACGAGCGCATGAGCTTCTCGTACTTTGACCGGCACAACACCGGCGACCTCATGAGCCGCGTGGCCAACGACCTCTTCGACATCTCGGAGGCCGCCCACCACGGCCCGGAGTGGATCATCATCTGCTCCATCGAGATCGTGGGCTCCTTCGTGCTGCTGGCGCTCATCTCGTGGCGCCTCACGCTGGCGCTCGCCCTGGTGACGGCCGTGCTGTTCGCGTACGGCCTCAAGGCCAACCACCGCCTTGCCGAGCTGTTCCGCGACAACCGCCGCAAGATCAGCGAGGTCAACTCTCAGCTCGAGGACTCGCTCGCCGGCGCGCGCGTGGTCAAGAGCTTCGCCAACGAGG